>NZ_JAKFEF010000012.1:0-63784 GCF_036675785.1 Aromatoleum sp. | reverse complement strand
GTTGACGATCGGGTTCGGCGATTCGGCGGCGATGATGCCCGGCTCGGTGAAGCCGAGGTAGCGCCCGCGGGTGATGCGCTGCTTCGCGTGGCTGATCGTCGCGCCCTTCATCGGCCCCTTCATCGCGCCCGGCCCGCAGCCGGTGCAGACGTCGAAACCGCGCAGCCCGAGCTGGTAGCCGACGAGCTTCGTGTACTCGTATTCCTCGCGGCTGATCGAATGCCCGCCCCAGCAGACGACGACGTTCGGCTGGACGACCGGCTTCATGATGCCGGCGTTGCGCAGGATGTGGAACACCGCATCGGTGACGCCGTCCGACGTCGCCAGGTCGAATTTCGGCGGCCGCGTTCCGTCGAGGCCGTTGATCTCGCTGCTGGCATAGACGACGTCGCGCAGGACGGCGAACAGATGCTCCTGGATGCCCTTGATCATCGTGCCGTCGACGAACGCGCGCGCCGGCGCGCCGCGGATGTCGAGCTTGATGCCGCGCGAGCGCTGCACGATCTCGATGTCGAACGACCGGTACCGGTCGAGCAGTTCCTTGCCGTCATCGAGCGCGTTGCCGCAGTTGAGTACCGCGAGCGAGCAGTTGCGGAAGACTTCGCGCAGGCCGCCGCGACCTTGCGCGGACAAGGCCGCGGCCTCCGCTCTCGACAGGACTTCCATGCGGCCGATCGGTGACACCTCGGCGTCGACGCCTGCAAATTCCATGGTCCGGATTCTCATTCGTGGATTCGACCGACGCGGCGAAGGACGTACGCATTCGCACCCTGGGTCGTCGGCACGGTGCTGCAAGCGTACCCCATGCGCGAAAGCGGAACCAAGCGCGTCGGCGGGTCCGCGGGAGGGCGCGACGCTCGTGGGGAGGATTTCAACGTAAGGAATTCGGCGCGAGGGCGTTGCCGCCTTCGTATCCGGCGTCCCGGCGCGCGCGGGTCCGGTGCTCAGCTGGCGGCTTCCCGGAGATCTCTTTTTGGCTCCGCGGAGGTTTGCGGATGTGCGGGGACGTCGCTGAGGCTCGCGGCGTCGCGGACGCTAGCGCTTGGCGCCGCCCCGCGCGAGGCTCGGCGCGAGCAGGATCGTGCCGAACCGCGACAGGTAGATCACGAACACGCTCGTCCACAGCAGCGCCGCGACCGCTACGACCCACGCGTCGAGTTCGTGGACCGACGCCGCGAGCCGGACGAGGGCGGCGGCGAACACCAGGACGCCGGCGAGGCGCATCGCGGGCGGCAGGTGTAGCGGGCGGCCGGTGTGGCGCAGGCTCACCCGGGTCATCAGGCCAAGCATCATCATGCCGAGGCTGCCGACCGTGAAGGCATGCAGCCACGCGGTTTCGGGGACGAAGCCGGTCAGCTCGGCGACCGTCTTCAGCGCGAACGCGAAGATCAGCCACGCGAAGCCGAGATGCATGATCAGCACGAGCGGCACGTCGGCGACGCGCCAGCCCTGCCAGCGCGCGACCCGCCACGCGTGGATCAAGGTGCACGCGAGTGCGGCCGCGCCGGTTGCAGCGGCCGGGGCGCCGGCGAGGTCGAAGCCCGCGAGCAGCGCGACGAGCGCGACGGCCGCGACGTCGAGTGTGAGCCGGAATGGCGCCTGGTCGCCGCGCCCTTTTTCGCGCAGCGCGTTGCCGGTGAAGATCGGCGTCAGCACGCCGCCTTTCAGGACATAGAGCACGATCACCGCGTAGACCCCCGCGCGCAGGCCGAGCCCCGCGAGCGCGGGGTCGCCGCCGACGAGGCCGGCGTGGCATGCGAGGTTCGCTCCCGACAGCGCGGCGAGCACCGGCAGGAGCAGCAGGTACAGCGGGTTCGCGGCCCGCAGCAGCTGCGGCGCGACCATCACGAACACCGCGGGGAACAGCAGGTTGTCGGCGACCGCGACGACGAGCGGCGGCAGCGACGGCGCCGCCCACCACGCGAGCCGGCCGCCGAGCCACAACGCCGCCAGCAACGCGAGCGGGCGGCCGTGGATTTCCCGCGTGCCGGCCCAACTCGGCAGCGCGGTCAGCACGATGCCGGTGATGATCGCCGCCGCGAAGCCGAAAACCATCTCGTGCCCATGCCACAGGCCGAGTGGCAGCGCCGAAGACGGCGCGCGCCACACACCCAGGTAAGCGCCCGCCCAGACGACCATCAGCAACGGCGCGTAAAGCGCGCCGAGCAGATAGAAGGGGCGGAACGCGCTGCCCCACAGCGGAGCGGAGAATGCGGAGGATTCCGGTGCTGGCATCTGGTGAGTGCGGAATTGTTGGACGGGCTTCATTCTAGATGCGGCGGAACGGCGGCGGCGTTGTCCGGAATCAACGTCGGGTGGCCTCGATCGCTCCCGCTCCGCGCCGTTTCGCGGCGTGCGGGCGGCGCCCTCCGCGCCCTGCCGGCCGGTGTTTCGGCCGCGGATGTCGGCCTCGCTGCGCTCACGCCGACCTACGGGGCGTGGGCGGGAGCGGAGCGGGCGCAGGTGGGACTGAGCTTTGCGAAGTCCGACGCGCGGTGGCCGCTTGCCCCCGCCGCACTTACTTCGCCAGCGTCCAGCCGCCGTCCTTCACCGCGATCAGCACGCGCCCGCGGTCGTCGAAGCCGCTGTGGTCGTCCTTCGTCATGTTGTAGACGCCCTGCGTGCCGACCAGCTCCTGCGTGCGCTCCAGGCTGTCACGCAGCGCGGCGCGGAATTCCTTCGTGCCGGGCTTCGCGGTCTTGGCGGCGATGGGGATCGCCTGTTCGAGCAGCAGGCCCGCGTCGTAGACGTTCGCGCCGAAGGTCGCGGGTTTCGAGCCGTGCAGCTTCTCGTACGCGGTGATGTAGTCGGTCGCGACCTTCTTCGACGGGTTGTTGTCGGCGATCTCGGGCAGCACCAGCATCAGGCTCGCCGCGAGGACCGTGCCTTCGACCTTCTTGCCGCCGAGCTTGAGGAAATCCGGCAGCGCCGCGCCGTGCGTCTGGTAGATGCGCCCGGTGTAGCCCTGGTCGCGCAAGGTCGTCTGCGGCAGCACGGCGGGTCCGCCGGCGGCGGCGACGAGCACCGCGTCGGGTTTCGCGCCGATCAGCTTCAGGCTCTGGCCGGTGACCGAGTTGTCCTGGCGCTGGAAGCGCTCGTTCGCGACGATCTCGATGCCGTTCTTCGCCGCGAGCGCCGAGAACACCTTGTGCCAGTTCTCGCCGTACGGGTCGCCGACGCCGATGAAGCCGATCGTCTTCACGCCGCTCGCGACCATGTGCTCGACGAGCGCCCGCGCGATGATGTCGTCGTTCTGGGTGGTCTTGAAGACCCACTTCTTCTTGTCGTCCATCGGCGTGACGACCGCGGCGGTGCCGACGGGCGCCAGCAGCGGCACGCCCGCCTCGGCGACGAACTGGATCACGCCCATCGCGTTCGGCGAGCCCGACGGCCCGATGATCGCGTCGACGTTCTGCTCGGAGATGAGCTTCTTGACCGCGGTGACCGACGCGGTCGGGTCGCTCGCGTCGTCGAGCGCGATGTATTCGACCGTCAGCTCGCCGATCTTCGCCGGCAGTAGCGGCACCGTGTTCTTCTGCGGAATGCCGACCAGCGCGGTCGGGCCGGTCGCGGACGACACGACGCCGATCTTCACCTGCGCATGGGCCGACAGCGATGCCGCGAGGACGAGCGCGGACAGCGCGAACCGAATCCTGGACGTGTTCATGTTCTGTTGTCTCCTACGGTGTGGACCAATAAGGATCTCCAGCGCGCACGGGTTGTCCGCGCGCTCCTCTCGCCGTCGATGGGTTCCGGGATAAGTAGAAGGCGGCCCGCGTCCCCCGGTGACGCCGGTCGGCCTGCCCGATGTGATGCCGTCGGGCGCGTCTTTCGTCCTCCTGATAAACCCGCAGTGAATGCATCCGTTCGCGCCGAGCCAGTCGAAGCCCTGGCAGCCCCCTTCGACAGGCCCGTCCTGAGCGCAGTCGAAGGGCTGGGGGCGAACGGCAGGGCCTGTTTCATCGCCGCGTCAATGGCTGCCGGGCTAATGGCCCGCGACGATCCCGCGCGCATGGAGCGCGGCGATCTCGTTGCCGCTGCAGCCCGCCTCGCGCAACACCGCGTCCGTATGCTGCCCGTAGCGCGGCGGAAACGTCAGCTCGCGGTCGCCGCCCGCAACATCGACCGCCATCGGCTGCATATGCACGAGCTTGCCACCGGGCATCCGCGTCGTCGTCAGCCGGGACCGCAGCGCTTCCATGTCGCGCACCGCGGGAATGTCGTGGATCGGCGCGTGCGGGATCGTCGCGTCGCGAAAGTCCGCGGCGATCTCGGCGGTCGGGTAGCGGCTCGTCGCCGCGGCCATGTCGCGGTGGATCGCGTCGCGCTCGCGGTGGCGGCCTTCGTTCGTCGCGCGCGCGGCGCTGCCGACCGATGCGAACTTCGGGATCTCCGTGAGCCGCTTCCACTGCACGTCGCTGCCGATCGCCATGTAGATGAAGCCGTCGGCGGTCGGATAGACGTTGGTCGGGATGAACTTTCGGTGCTCGTTGCCGCAGCGCGTGATCTCGGCCGGCTGGCAGTCGAAGTCGAGCAGCGGCAGCGTCGTGATCAGCCACGACGCCGCGGCCTGCAGCATCGACACGTCGATCCGTGTGCCCTTGCCGGTCTCGGCGCGCTCGACGAGCGCCATCATCACGTTCGCGTAGACCTCGTCGCCCGCCTTGAGGTCGATCAGCGGCACGCCGGCGAGCGTCGGCGGGCCGTCCGCGTCGCCGGTCAGTTCCATGTAGCCGGCCATCGCCTGGATCACCGGGTCGTAGCCCGGCGCGTCCGGGTAGTCCGGCCCCATCGCCGAGATGCCGGCCCAGATCAGGCCCGGCTTCGCAGCGGCGAGCGTCTCGTAGTCGATACCCAGCTGTTTGTAGCGGCGCGGCACCGTGTTGCAGCAGAAGACATCGACGTCGAGCTCGACCAGCAGCCGCCGCAACAGCGCCTGCCCGTCGGGTTCCTTGAGGTTCAGCGCGATCGCTTCCTTGCCGACGTTCGGCGCGATGAAGTACGTGCGCCGGTCGTCGTCGACGACCTTGCCGCCGATGTAGCGGTTCGGGTCGCCCGGAAGGCCGCCGCCGGCCGGCGTCGATTCGATGCGGATCACACGCCAGCCCAACTGGGCGAAGCGCAGCGTCGCGTACGGCATCGACAGCGCCTGCTCCATCGCGAGTACGGTGCGCTGCCTCATGTCGGCTTCCACGCTTTCCAGTTCGGTTTTTCGGTCTTGCCGCGCAGCGCGCGGTACACCGCCTCCGGCGTGAAGGGCAACGCGAAGATGCGCACGCCGGTCGCGTTGTAGATCGCGTTCGCGGCGGCCGCGGCGATGCAGATCGACGGCGCCTCGCCGACGCCTTTCGCGCCCTGCGGGCCTTCGCCGTCCATCGATTCGACGAAGGAGATGTCCATCTCCGGAATCTCCGGCGCGGTGACCATCTTGTAGTCGCGGAAGTTCGGGTTGCGGGTGACGCCGTTCTCGACGATCAGGTTCTCGGTCAGCGCGTAGCCCTGGCCCATCACGACGCCGCCCTCGATCTGGCCTTCGATGCCGAGGCGGTTCAACACGCGGCCGACGTCGTGCGCGCCGGTGACTTTCGTCATCTTCACGATGCCGGTGTCGGTGTCGATCTCGACTTCGACGACCTGCGTCGCCCACGCGTACGCGGCCGACACGTCACCCTTGAAGCCCTTGTCCTGATGCACGCTCGGCGGCTCGTAGTAGAAGGTCGTCATCACGAGCTCGGCCTTGTCGGAGAAGTGCAGGTTGCGCATCAGCCGCGCGAGCTCGACGACCGGCTCGCCCGTCTCGGCGATGACGACGAAGCCGCCGCGCAGGTCGAGCGTGCTTTCATCACAATCGTGATTCTTCGCTGCCGCCGCGAGAATTTTCGCTTTCGCCTTGCGCGCCGCGCCGATCGCCGAGTTGCCGGCGATGAAGGTCGTGCGGCTCGCGTGCACGCCGACGTCCCAGGGCGTAATCGCGGTGTCGTTATTGACGACCGTGACCGCCGAGATCGGCAGGCCCAGTTCCTCGCAGACCAACTGCGACAGCACCGTCTCCGAGCCCTGGCCGATCTCGGACGCGCCGGTGATCAGGGTTACGTTCGCGAAGTCGTCGAGCTTCAGGATCGTGCCGCAGCCGTCCGACGGGTAGATCTTCGCGCCGCCGCCGACGTGCAGCATCGATGCGATGCCGATGCCGCGCTTGATCGGGCCGGGCGCGTTGCGCCGTGCGAGGTTCTCGCGGTGCTTCGCCTGGTAGTCGCTGCGCTCGGCGGCGATCGTCAGGCATTCCTTGAAGCCGCAGCTCTTGAACTTCATGCCCTGGCCGGTTTCCTCGCCGGCGTCCTGCGCGTTCTTCATCCGGAACTCGAGCGGGTCCATGCCGATCGCGTCGGCCATCATGTCCATGTGCTGCTCGATCGCGAACGTCGCCTGCAGGTTGCCGTAACCGCGGAACGAGCCGGCGTACGGGTTGTTCGTGTAGACGACCGTCGTGTGGTAGTCGCAGGCCGGCACGCGGTACAGCGACGAGAAGGTCTGCATCATCACGAACGGCGTCGTCGCGCCCCACGACGTGTAGGCGCCGTTGTCGTGCAGCGTATGCACGTGGCGGAAGGTCAGCGTGCCGTCCTTCCTGCAGCCCGAGCGCAGCGTCAGCAGCACCGGCTGGCGCGTCGGCGACGCGAGGAACTCCTCCTCGCGCGTGAACACCATCTTCACCGGGCGCTTGGCCGCGCGTGCGAGGAAGATGCAGATGACTTCGAACGGGTAGATGTCGAGCTTCGAGCCGAAGCCGCCGCCGATCGGCGGCTGGATGATGCGCACGCGGCTCGGATCGATGTTGAGGTACTCGGCGAACTCGCGCTTGTGCAGGAAGGGCACCTGCGTGTTCGAGTGCATCAGGAGATTCCCGGACGCATCGAACTCGGCGATGACGCCCGACACGCCCATGCAGCAGTGCGTCACGTAGTGCAGCTGGAACGTGTCCTCGAACACGACGTCGGACTCGGCCTCGGCCTGCGCGACGTCGCCGTGCGTGTAGTCGAAACGCATCGCGACGTTGTCGGGCTTGCCGGCGAACGCGATCGGGGTCTTCGGCGCGACCGCCTTCGGCTGCCCGTCGGCGCCGAGCGGGGCAGGGTGGATCAGCGGTGCGCCGGGTTTGATCGCATCTTCCGGGCCGGCGACGATCGGCAGGTCCTCGTATTCGACCTTGATCAACTTCAGCGCGGCTTCGGCGATCTCCTCGCTGTCGGCGGCGACCGCGGCGATCTCGTCGCGCAGGCTGCGGACGCGCTCGCCCTTCAGCGGCAGATGGTCGCGCGCGACGCCGATCGGCTGCTGGTCGGGCACGTCGGCCGCGGTCAGCACGACCTGCACGCCGGGCAGCGCCTTCGCCGCCGACGTGTCGATCGACAGGATCTTCGCGTGCACCCGCGACGAGCGCAGGATCTTCGCGTGCAGCATCCCGGGCACGACCATGTCCTGGATGTAGCGCGTCTTGCCGGCGGCCTTCTCGGGTGCGTCCTTCTTCTGGATGCGCTGGCCGATCAGCGTCTCGGCCGCGATGACGGGTTTCTCAGCGACGTTCATCGTGCGTTCCTCACTTCGCGCCACAGCACGCGGCCGACTCGACCGCGTCGACGATCTTCTTGTAGCCGGTGCAGCGGCACAGGTTGCCTTCGATGCCGCGCTTGATCGCGTCAGCGTCGGCGTTGGGGTTCGTTTCGAGGATGTGGGCGGCCTGCATGACCATCCCCGGCGTGCAGAAACCGCACTGCACCGCGCCGTGCTCGACGAAGGCTTCGCGCAGCGCGTCGGCGGTCGGGTCGGCGGCGACGCCCTCTATCGTCGTGATCTCGCGGCCGTTGCAATCGACGGCGAACATCAGGCAGGAATTGAGCGTCGCGCCGTCGACGCGGATCGTGCACGCGCCGCACTCGCCTTCGCCGCAGCCGTACTTCGTGCCGGTCAGGCCGACGACGTCGCGCAGCATGTCGAGCGCGTTCATCGTGACGTCGACGGTGACGCGCTTCTTGACGCCGTTCAGCGTGAATTCGATGTCATGCTTCAGCGACATGGTCGAGCATCCTCTTCGTCATGTTGTGGATCAGTTCCTTGCGGTACCACGCGGTCGCGCGGACGTCGTCGATCGGGGTGACCTCGTCGCGGGCGGTGTTCGCCGCGGCTTCGATCGTGTCGCCGTCGAGGCGGCGACCTTCGAGCGCGGCTTCGGTCTGCTTCGCGCGCACCGGCGTCGCGGCGACGGCGCCGAACGCGACGCGGGTGTCGGTCAGCGCGCCATCGCGCTTGACCCCGGCGATGCCGATCGAGATCGTCGAGATGTCGAGCGCCGGACGCGCGCCGAACTTGTAGAAGCGGGCGACGTGGCCGGGCCGCGGCAGCGGGATGCGCACCGCGGTCAGCAGTTCGTTCGCCGCACGCTTCGTCTTGCCGGGGCCGGTGAAGAACTCGGCGAGCGGCATGCGGCGCGTCGCCACGGAGCCGTTCGCGGCGCCATCTCTCGACGCGAGCTCGACCACGGCGTCGAGCACGATCAGCGGGACGAGCGTGTCGCCGGCCGGCGAGGCGTTGCCGATGTTGCCGCCGATCGTGCCGGCGTTGCGGATCTGGTCGCTCGCGAAGTGATCACAGGCCTCGGCGAGCACCGGCGCGTATTTCTTCACGAGCGGGTCGTTGAGGATCTCGGTGATCGTCGTCGCCGCGCCGATGCGGACCGAATCGCCGTCGAGCGTGACGCCTTTCAGGCCGGCTACTTCCCGGATGTTCATCAGCGTCGACTTGAATGCGATGCGGCCGGCTTTCGTCTGCGGCATCAGGTCGGTGCCGCCGGCGAGTATCGTCACGTCGCCGTGCTGCAGGATGCCGAGCGCCTCGTCGAGGTTCTTCGGCGTGGCATATCTTTCGATGGCTGTCATTGAAAGTCCCTCAGAAGCAAATCGGTTCCTGGTAGCGGCCGTAGACGCTCACCAGCTCTTTCGTGATCTCGCCGACGCTCGCGTAGGCCTTCACCGCCTCGACGATCGCCGGCATGACGTTCGCGCCGATGCGGGCGTCGTTGCGCACCGCGGCGAGCGCCTTCGCGACGCGATCGGCGTCGCGCTCGGCGCGGACGCGGTTCAGGCTGTCGATCTGCACGCGCGCGTCGTCCTCGTTGTACGGATGGAACTCGACCGGGTGCTCGTCCTCCCGGTCGTTGCGGTAGCAATTGACGCCGACTTTCGGGAACTCCCCGCTCTCGATGTCGCGCTGCATCGTGTACGCCTGCGCGGAGACCTTTGCCTGGATCGCGCCTTCGGACACGAGCTTGACGATGCCGCCCTGCGCGTCGGTCTGGGCGATGATCTCTTCCATCTTGTCGCGCATCTGGTTCGTCATCGTCTCGACGTAGTACGAGCCGCCGAGCGGATCGACCGTCTCGGTGAGCCCCATCTCCTCGATCAGGATCTGCATCGTGCGCAGCGAGATGCGCGCCGAGTACTCGGTGGGGATCGTGTAGGCCTCGTCGTACGAGCACAGCGCCATCGTCTGCGTACCGGACAGCGCGCTGATCAGCGCGTAGTACGCGCCGCGCACGATGTTGAGTTCCGGCTGCTCGAACGTCAGCCCGCCCCCGCCGCCGGCCGCGATCATGCGCAGCCACATCGAGCCGGGTTTTTCGGCCTTGTACTCTTCCTTCATGATCTTCGCCCACAGGCTGCGGCCCGCGCGGAACTTGCAGACCTGCTCGAAGAGGTTGCCGAAGATGTTGAAGTTGTACGACAGGCGGCCCGCGAACTCGTCGACGTGCAGCCCGCGCGCGATGACTTCGTCGGCATACGCGCGGGCGATGCAGAACGCGTAGGCCATCTCTTCCGCCGGCGTCGCGCCCGACTCGCGGATGTGATAGCCGCACACCGACACCGGGCTGTATTTCGGCGCGTGCTCGGCGCAGTACTCGATCGTGTCGCCGACGAGCTTGATCGACGGCTTGACCGGGAAGATCCACGTGCCGCGGCCGATGAATTCCTTGAGGATGTCGTTCTGCGCGGTGCCGCGCAGCTTCTTGACGTCGTAGCCGCGCTTCTCGGCCATCGCGAGGTACATCGCGATCGCGATCGCCGCGGCGCCGTTGATCGTCATCGACACCGTGATCTTGTCGAGGTCGATGCCGTCGAACGCGATCTCGAAGTCGCGCAGCGTGTCCACCGACATGCCGACGCGGCCGATCTCGCCTTCGGCCTGCGGGTCGTCCGAATCGAGGCCGATCTGCGTCGGCAGGTCGAACGCGACGTTCAGGCCCGTCTGGCCGTTCGCGATCAGGTACTTGAAGCGCTGGTTCGTGTCCTGCGGATTGCCGAAGCCGGCGTACTGGCGCATCGTCCAGGGCTGCTTGCGGTACATCTCGCGGTGAATGCCGCGCGTGAAGGGATATTCGCCCGGCTGGCCGATCATCGCGTCGCCGCCGCTCGCGGCGACGTCGGCGGCGGTGTAGAGCGGCTGGACTTCGAGGCCGGATTCGTTCGTGACGCGCTTCAGCGTCGATTGCGCGCGGTCGTTCATGCGACGTTCTCCCGGATGTTCTCACGGATATAAGCGGCGATCGCGTCGAGCTTCGAGCCGGTCGGGAAGATGCCCTTGAAGCCGAGTTCGCGCAGCGCGTCGTGGTCCTGCGCCGGCAGGTTGCCGCCGATCAGCCACAGCTTGTCGTCGAGGCCACCGGCTTCGAGCAGCGGCTTCAACTTGCGGCAGAACGGCAGGTGCGACCCCGCCATGCTCGAGAGCGCGATGACGTCGACGTCCTCGTCGAGCGACATCCGCGCGACCGCTTCCGGCGTCTGCCGCAATCCCGTGTAGATGACCTCGAAGCCCGCGTCCATCATCGCGCGGGCGACGACTTTCGCGCCCTGGTCGTGGCCGTCGAGGCCGGGCTTCGCGAGCAGGACCTTGATCCTGCGTTGCTGTCCTGTGTCGTTCATGAGCTGAGTTCCTTCGCAATGACGAGTTTCAGGATTTCACTGGTGCCGCCGCCGATCAGCGTGAAGCGCACGTCGCGCAGGTAGCGCTGCACGGGGTATTCCATCGCGTAGCCGTACGACGCGAGCACGCGCGCGGCCTGGTCGCAGATCGACGCCGCCGTTTCGGTCGCGAAGAGCTTCGCCATCGCGGCCTCCTTGTGATGCGGGCGCTTCGCGTCGCACAGCCACGCCGTACGGTGGACGAGGGCGGTCGCGGCCTCCAGCCCGGTGGCCATCTCGGCGAGCTTCAGCTGGATCGCCTGGAAGCGGTTGATCGGCTTGCCGAACTGCTTGCGTTCGCCGGCGTAGCGGACCGCTTCGTCCAACGCCGCGCGCGCGACGCCGAGCGCCATCGCGCCGGTGATGATGCGGATCTCGGCGAGCGTCTTCTTCAGGTGCCCTTCGCCGTCGCCTTCCTCTTTCGACAGGCGATGGCTGTCCGGCACGAAACAATCGTCGAACGCGACTTCCGACGTCGGCAGCGCCCAGACGCCCATCTTGTGGATCTCGCGTCCGACGATCAGGCCTTTGAAGTCCTTCTCGACGAGGAAGATCGTCAGCTTCTTCTCGTCGCCGGCACGCGCGAAGACGGTGAAGAAATCGGCGACCGGGGCGGAGGTGATCCAGGTCTTCTGGCCGTTGATCACGTAGCCGCCGTCGACCTTGGTCGCGGTCGTCGCGATCGATTCGAGGTCCGAGCCCGCGTTCGGCTCGGTCATGCAGATCGCGCCGATCTTGTCGCCGCGCAGCGCCGGCTTGAACAGGCGCTCGACGATGTCGGCGTTGCCGAGCAGCTGCAGGAACTTCGTCCCCATCAGCGACTGCATCGCGACCGCGCCGGCGAGCGACATCGAGCCGCGCGCGACCTCGGTCAGCGCGAGACAGAACTCGGTCAGCGCGAGGCCCGCGCCGCCGACCGCCTCCGGGTAGCGCATGCCGAAGAAGCCGAGCTCGGCGAGTTGGCGGAACAGCGAGCGCGGGAACGCGCGTGCTTCGTCGAGCGCGGCCGCCTGCGGCGCGATGCGCTCGTCGCAAAAGCGCGCGAACGTGTCGCGGATCACGCGTTGGTCGTCGGTGAGGTCGAAGTCCATTAGGCGATCCCTTCGGCTTCGTAGCCGTACAGCTCGCGTGCGGCCTGTTCCGAGATCACGCCGTTGCGGATCTCTTCGGCGAGCAGCTTGCGGTCGCGCCGCTTCGGATCGCCGTAACCGCCGCCGCCGCTCGCGACTTGGTGGTAGATCGTGCCTTTGGGCACGCCGGTGATCAGGTCCTTGTTCTTCGGCACAACGGTCTGGCCGTCGGGGTAGTGCAGACGGATGAAATTGAGGCCCCCTTCACCGCCGCCGAAGAGTCCGAACGCCGGCTCGAAGTCGCCGTCGCCGAAAGTCACGAGCTGCGTGTTCTCCGAGCCGATTTCGAAGATCGTCTCGACGCCGAGGCCGCCGCGCCACTCGCCGGCGCCGGCCGAGTCGGTCAGCAGCTCGTGGCGGATCAGGCGGTGCGGCGTCTGCTGCTCGAACATCTCGTAGTCCTGGTCGAGCACGCCGCCGGACGCGTCGATCATGCCGATGTGATCGTAGCCGTCGGTGCCGCGCATCGCGCCGGAGCCGCCTTTCAGCCCCATGAAGCCGATGTCGACATATTTCTCGTCGGTCTTCGGGTCGATGCCGGTCGTGAGTGATGCGAGCAGGTTGTTCCAGCCGGCGGTCACGCGCTCGGGCATCACCGGGGCGAGCGCGCGCTGGATCGCGTCGGCGTTCGGCGGGCACAGGTGGTTGCCGAAGGTCGTCGCCTTCGGGTAGGCCGCGTTCAGGATCGTGCCCTCGGGGATCACGATGTCGATCGGCTGCACCATGCCTTCGTTGTGCGGGATGTCGGGGTTCACCATCTGCAGCAGCGTCAGGATCGTCGCCGACGCGCTCGACGTGAAGGTGCCGTTCACGAAGCCGTTCGTCTGCGGGTCGGTGCGCGAGTAATCGAAGCGGATCGCGCGGTCCTCGACCTCGATATCGACGCGGATCGTGAACTCCGAGCCGACGTGGCGGCCGTCGTAGAAGACCTTGCCTTCGCCCGAGTAGCGCCCGTTCGGGATCTTCGCGATCTCGGCCTCCATCATCTTGCGCGTCGCGTCGAACAGCGCCTCCTTGTGCGACTCGTAGCTCGCGACGCCGTACTTCGAGATCAGCTCGAGGAAGCGCCGCTCGCCGACGGTGCACGCGCCCATCTCGGCCTTCATGTCGTGCTGCACGATGTCGAGCCGCACGTTCGCGAAGATCAGGTTCCAGACGTCCTTGCGCAGCTTGCCTTTCTCGACGACCTTGACCGGCGGGATGCGCAGCGCCTCCTGCCACACTTCGACCGCGTTCGGGTTGTAGCCGCCGGCGACGTTACCGCCGATGTCGGCCTGATGGCCCTTGACCGCGGTCCAGGCGACGAGCCGCCCTTCGAAGAACACCGGCTTGAACACCGCGACGTCGTTGTTCTGGTTGCCGAGGCTGAACACGTCGTTGTGGAAGATCACGTCGCCCGGGTGCAGGTCGTCGCCGAAGTAGTCCTTGATGTACTTGCACACCGGCGCGAGCGAGAACGCGAGGATCGGCAGGTTCTCGGTCTGCTCGAGCATGTTGCCGTCGCCGTCGTACAGCCCGGTGACGTAGTCCTTCGCCTCGCATAGGATCGGCGAGCGCGTTGTCTGCTCCATCGAGATGCTCATCTCGTCGGTGATCGAGCGGAAGGTCCGCGCGTACACCGAGAGCAGGATCGGGTCGATTTTCGCGGTGCTCATGCCAGCGCCTCCTTCACTTCCCTGATGCATGTCTTGACGAGGTCCTCGCGGCCCTTGCGGTACATCGCGAACGAGCCGAGCGCGTCCACGACGCAGTCGAACGACGCCGACACGAAGATCGCGGTCGTCTCCTGCTCGATCATCGCCGGGCCGTCGATGCGGTTGCCGTGGCGCATCTTGTGGCCGTCATAGACCGGCACTTCGCGGAACTTCTTCGTTTCGGGGATATAGACGGCGCGCTTGCCTTTCAGCGCGTGCGACGCGTCGTCGCAGGCCCATTCCTCGTGGCGCGCGACCGGCTTGTCGGTGACGCCGATCGCCTGCACGCGCACGTTGATGACTTCGACGGGCGTGTTCTCGGCTTCCAGCGAGTAGCCGTACAGCCGGTTGTGCTCGGCGTGGAACGCCGCGGCGATCGCGCCCGCGTCGCCGGTCTGGATCAGCCGGTGCGGCACGACGAACGACACCTCGTGGTACTGCTTCACGTAGCGGCAGTCGAGCTTGACGTCGTAGCGGCGGCGCGACTCCGGGATGCGTTCCTCGTCGAGCTGGCGCGCGCCGTCCGCCGCCATCGCGTCGATGATCGCGACGAGCTTCGCCCAGTCGAGCCCTTCGAGCCGCGACACGAAGGTGCGCACGAAGTCGTGCTTCAACTCGCTCATCAGCATGCCGAACGCGCACAGTACCGAGGACTCGCGCGGCACGATCTGCAGCGGGATCTCGAGCTCTTCGCAGATCAGGCACGAATGGATCGGCCCCGCGCCGCCGGCCGGGATGAACGGGAACTCGCGCGGGTCGAAGCCGCGCTTGATCGTCACTTCGCGCACGCCCTGCGCCATGTTGTTGCACGCGACGCGGTACATGCCGGCCGCGGCGTCCTCAATGGTGAGCCCCATCGGCTTCGCGATGTGCTCGTCGATCGCCGCGCGCGCGGCTTCGACGTCGAGCTTCATCCGGCCGCCGGCGAAGAACTCCGGATCGAGGTAGCCGAGCACGACGTTCGCGTCGGTCGTCGCCGGCAGCTTCCCGCCCTTGCCGTAGCACGCCGGGCCGGGGTCGGCGCCGGCGCTCGCCGGGCCCATGCGCAGCAGGCCCCCTTCGTCGAGCCAGCCGATCGAGCCGCCGCCGGCGCCGATCGTGTGAATGTCGAGCATCGGCAGCGCGATCTTGTGGCGCGCGATCTCGCCGTCGTTCTTGATCATCGGCGCATCGACGGCGACCGACGCCTCGAAGCTCGTGCCGCCCATGTCGGTGATGATGCATTTGTTCTGGTCGTGGACGCGCACGTAGTGCAGGCCCGCGCCGGGGCCGCCGGCCGGGCCGGACAGCAGCGTCAGTGCCGCCTTCTCGCGCGCGAGCTGCGGCGAGATCACGCCGCCGTTCGACTGCATGATCAAGAGCAGCCCGTCGAAGCCGATGCCTTTGAGCCGGCCGACGAGCTGGTCGAGGTAGTGGTTCAGCTTCGGGCCGACGTAGGAGTTCAGCGCCGTCGTGCTCACGCGCTCGTAGAAGCGGATCGACGGCAGCAGGTCCGCCGACACCGACAGGTACGCGTCAGGCAGCTCGCGGCGCACGAGCTCGGCCGCGGCCTCTTCGTGCGCCGGGTTCGCGAACGAGTTCATGAAGCAGATCGACACCGCCTGCACGCCTTCCTCGCGGAACAGCTCGATCGCGCTGCGCACCGCATCGAGGTCGAGCGGCGCGGTTTCCTCGCCGTCGCGGTTGATCCGCCCCGGGATGCCCGCCCGCAGATAGCGCGGCACGAGCGGCTTCACGTTCGTGTAGCGGTTGTTGTACTGCTCCTCGCGGATGCCGCGGCGCATCTCGAGCGCATCGCGCACGCCTTCGGTCGTCAGCAGCGCACTCTTCGCGCCGGTGCCGGTCAGCGTCGCGTTCGTCGTCACGGTCGTGCCATGCACGATCGTCGCGATCGTCGGCGCGAACGCTTCGAGCGTCATCGGCGGGTTCATGCTCGCGGCGATGTCGGTGAGGCCATTCACGACCGCGATCGACGGGTCCGACGGCGTCGACAGCGACTTGAAGATCGCCGGCTCCGCTCCGTCGCGTGTGACGACGAAGTCGGTGAAGGTGCCGCCGACGTCGATTCCGATTTTCAATGTCATCAGATGGGCTCCATGAACGTTTTGCGCGCGACCAGCCGGCGCACGTCATCCTTCCTGACCTTCCCGAGCGCGGTGCGCGGGAGTTCGTCGACGAATACGACTTCCTTCGGCAGCTTGTAGCGGGCGATGCGCCCTTCGAGCAGGCGCTGCACGCCGTCCGCATCGAGCGTCGCGCCCTCGTGCGTGACGATGACCGCGACGACGCATTCGCCCCAGCGCTCGTCGGGGCGGCCGATGACCGCGACTTCGGCGATGTCGGGCGACTCGGCGAGCAGGTTCTCGATCTCGGCCGGATAGATGTTCTCGCCGCCGGAAATGATCATTTCCTTCTTGCGGCCGTCGACCCACAGCCAGCCGTCGGCGTCGAAGTGGCCCATGTCGCCGGTGTGGAACCAGCCGTCCTGCAACGCCGCGGCGCTCGCCTCGGGGTTGTTCCAGTAGCCGCACATGACGTTCGGGCCGCGCACGAGGATCTCGCCGCTGACGCCGGGTTTCGCGTCGCCGCTGCCACTGCCCCCCTCGGCCCCGACGCGGACGCTGCAGTGGCGTGCGGCGCGTCCCGCCGAGCCGGCGTGCGCGCGCGCGTCGGCCGCTTTCACGTACGCGGCGATCGGGCCAGTCTCGGTCGAGCCGTAGATCTGCACGAGCGGAATGCCGCGCTCATGGATCGCGCCGATCAGCCGTTGCGGGACGATCGTCGAGCCGGTCGTGATCATCCGCAGGCTCGACAGATCCGCCTTCGCCCAGCGCGGATGCGCCATCAGCATCTCGAGCTGCGCCGGCACGAGCACCGTCAGCGTGATGCGCTCGCGCTCGATCGCGTCGAAGGTCGCGTCGACCTCGAACTTCGGATGCAGCACGACCGTGCCGCCGGTGTAGAGCGTCGGCGTCGTCTGGTTGTTGAGGCCGCCGACGTGGAACAGCGGCAAGGTCGTCAGGATATGGTCGTCAGCGCTCAGCGCGTGGAGGTCGACGCTGTTCGCGGCGTTCCAGGCGAGCGCGTCCTGCGTCAGCATCGCGCCCTTCGGCTTGCCGGTCGTGCCCGACGTGTAGCAGACGAGGAGCGGCGTGTCGGGGCCGACACGCGGATCGCGCGAGAGCAGCCCGCCGCCGCGCGCGACGAGCGCGTCCCAGTCGATCCAGCCCGGCGGCGGCGAGTCGAGCGCGACGAGCGTCACGCCGTCGAGCGCGCCGCGGAACGCGTCGATCTGCGCGACGAAGCGTGATTCGACGATCAGCACCGTCGGCGGACAGTCGGCGAGCAGCTGCTGGTGCTCGGGGCCGGCGAGCCGCCAGTTCAGCGGCATGAAAAGCGCGCCGAGCCGCGCACAGGCGAACAGCGTCGCGAGCGTTTCCGGGCTGTTGTGGCCGAGAAACGCGACGCAGCCGCCATGCGCGACGCCGGACGCCGCGAGCGCCGACGCGAGCCGCTCGATGTCGGCGGCGAACGCGGCGTACGAGACGTCGCGCCCCGGGAAGCGGATCGCAGTCTTGTCGGGCGCGAGTCCGGCCCGGCGGACGATCCATTCGGACAAGTCCATCCCCACTCCTCCTCCAGGTTCGGTCATGAGCGCTTTGCGCGCCTCTTCTGACTGGTTTTCGAATCGGCTGGGGAATGCTGCTGTCCGGGCGCTTGTGCGCCTCTCGATCTCCCGCGGGGGAGGTGAAACCGGCTGCGCCATGTGGGCGGCTCAGCCTTTATGCAACGGTTGCGGCTAGCGGTCAGCGACTTCGATGACGACGGCCATCGCGGTGTCGCCCGCCGCGCAGCCGGTGAAGAGGCCGAACCCGCCGCCGCGTAGCGCGAGTTCCTCGATCAGTTCGATGATTGCTCGGGTGCCCATCGGCGCCTGCGGATGACCCCAAACGAGCGAGCAGCCGAAGTTGTTCATCGCCGCGAGGTCCGCGCCGGTTTCGCGTGCGAATACGATGTCGTTCACCGCGAACGGGTTGTGCGTCTTGATCGCGGCCATGTCGGCGACGCCAAGCCCAGCCTGGGCGAGCGCGCGCCTCGCGGCCGGGATCATCGCCTCGGGCATGTACGCGAGCTCGGTGCGCGCGAGGCCGAAGCCATGCAGCCGCACCGCGATCGACGGGTTCGCCGACAGCTCGCGCGCCCGCGCGGGCGTCGTCACGAGGATCGCCGCGTTGCCGTCGGCCGGGTGCGTCTGGCCGCCGAACGTGACGCTGCCGCCGTCGAGGACCGGTTTGAGCTTCGCGAGCCCCTCCGCCGTCGAGCGCGACATGCCTTCGTCGCCGTCGAGCGTCGCCGCCGTCTTGCGGAAGTCGGCGCTCGGCACGTCGAACGGCAGCGTCATGAAGCGCCGCAGGAAGGCCGAGTCGTCACGCAGCGCGTCGCCGTACTGCGCTTCGCGGCGCAACACGAGCTCGTGCTGCTGTCCGGTCGACACGTGGTGCTTCGACGCGACGTTCTCCGCGGTCTGCAGCATCGAATGGCCGCCGAGCGGATCGCAGCCGAAGTTGTCCATGACCCAGTCTTCGGCCATGCCGGTGCCGCCCGGAGCACGGGGGTTCGGGTAATAGAGGTGCGGGCCGTTCGACGTGCGGTCGCAATTCACCGCGAGCGCGACTTCCGCCATGCCGGCGTCGACTTCCTGCGTCGCGGCGAGGAGCGTGCGCACGCCGGTCGCGCACGCCTGCATCATCGTCGGACCGCCGGCGCGCGTCGCGCCGATCAGGCCGGTCAGCCACGGCAGGCCGTAGAACGCGTGCTTTTGCGGCACCGACAAGCCGAGCACGCCATAGTCGATCGCAGCGGCGTCGATCCGCCGTTTCGCGAGCTCGCTCTTCGCGACGTGCGCGGCGAAGCGGATGCTGTGGAGGTTCGCGAAGCTGCCCTGCCAGCGCGCGAACGGCGTGCTCCAGTACGCGCCGTACGGAATCTCGGCCCGGTAGCTCATGCTTGCGCGCGCCTCGGGGCGCGGGTGCGGTTGCTGCGCATCGTCTGTCTCCTCCTGTATGTTTCGCGTCCCCGGGCGCCGTTCGTGCGGCTGACCTCTGGGGATTTCCCGTTACCGGTGCTGCAGGTCTTCGTCGGCGAGGCCGACCGCGGCGATGAACGACCGCTTGGCCTCGCCGAGATGTTCGAGCATCGCCGCCGCCGCCGCGTCGCCATCGCCGGCGGCAAGCGCCGCGGTGATGCGGTTCAGCCCGCGCAGCACGATCGTGCGGATTTCCGGATCGTCGAGTGTCAGCGTGCGGATGCGCTGCATGTGGTCGGCGTACTGTTCGACGATGCGCACGAGGCGCGGATTCGGCACCAGGGCGAGCCACGCGTCGCGGAACCTGATCGTCGCGTCGCGGAAACCGACGGCATCCTCGGCCTTGTGCGCCCGTGCGGTCGCGGCGAAAGCGTCCTCGATCGAGCGGCGCAGGTCGCGCGAGCGGGTGAGGCCGGCGATGCTCTTGATCGCCGCGGGCTCGATCAGGAACCGGATTTCGTAAATGTCATTGACGTCGTCGAGCGTCAGTGCCGGAACGACGAAGCTGCGGCCGTCGGAAACAAGGAGGCCTTCGCTCGCGAGCCGCCGCAGCGCTTCGCGCACCGGCGTGCGGGACACGCCGAGCTGCTCGGCGAGCTGCACTTCCTGCAGCGGTTGCCCGGCGACGATCTGGCCCTCGCGCAGGTGCGACCGCAGCGTGTGGTATGCCTGCTCGCCGAGGGCGAGGGGACGTTCGACGGGTTTGAGCGAGGGAACCATCAAAAGGACTCGTGTTCTCGGGTAACGGCGGTAAGTTGATGAATACTGTATACAGTATTTTTTCGTGTGTAAAGTCCATTTCAACGACCTTGCGATGGAACGGGCGCCGGCGCCGGTGTCGGGGCCTCAGCCGCCGAGAATCCTCCGGACCTCGTGGATGCCGGCGACGAGCGCGTCGACGTCTTCGGGTGTGTTGTACGAAGAGAACGACGCCCGCGCCGTCCCGGCGATGCCGTACCGCTGCATTAGCGGCATCGCGCAGTGATGCCCGGCGCGGATCGCGATGCCGCGGTCGTCGAGGATCGTGCCGATGTCGTGGGGATGGATGCCATCGAGCGTGAAGGAGAGGATGCCGGCCTTTTGCCGCGCGGTGCCGATGATGCGCAGCCCCGGTATGTCGGCGACGCGCCCGGTGGCGTCGGCGAGCAGGTCGCGCACGTGCGCGGCGATCGCCTCCATCCCGACCGCGGAAACGTAATCGAGGGCTGCGCCGAGGCCCACCGCGCCGGCGATATGCGGCGTGCCCGCCTCGAATTTGTACGGGAGGTCGTTGTACTCGGCCGTCTCGAATGTCACGGAGCGGATCATGTCGCCGCCGCCCTGATACGGCGGCATCCCTTCGAGGTGCGCGGTCTTGCCGTACAGCACGCCGATTCCGGTCGGGCCGAACACCTTGTGGCCGGAGAACGCGTAAAAGTCGCAATCGAGATCGACGACGTCGATCCGTCGGTGCGAGACCGCCTGCGCGCCGTCGAGCAGCACGGGTACGTTCCTGTCGTGCGCGAGATCGACGACCTGCCGGACCGGGACGACGCTGCCGATCGCGTTCGACACATGCGTGACCGCGACGAGCCGCGTGCGCGCCGTCAGGAGCTTCGCGTACGCATCGACATCGAATTCGCCCGCGTCGTCGACCGGCACGACGCGCAGCACGGCGCCGGTCTGGCGGCACGCCATCTGCCACGGCACGATGTTCGAATGGTGCTCCATCGTGCTGACGATGATCTCGTCGCCGGGCGCGAGCCGCGGCCGCGCGAAGCATTGCGCGACGAGGTTGATCGCTTCGGTCGTGCCGCGGACGAAGACGATTTCATTCGTCGATGCGGCGTTGATGAAGCGCCCGACCGTCGCCCGCGCCGCTTCATACGCGTCCGTCGCCTGCTGGCTCAGCGCATGCACGCCGCGGTGGATGTTCGCGTTCGTCGTCGCGTAATAGTCCGCCTCGACGTCGATGACGACTTGCGGCTTCTGCGTCGTCGCCGCGTTGTCGAGATAGACCAGCGGCCGGTCATGCACGCGGCGCTGCAGGATCGGGAAGTCCGCGCGGATCGCCGCGACATCGTAAGGCCGGGCGACGGCGGGCGTGCAAGATCGGTCGGATTCGCGGTCCATCGGCCTTTCCTTCGGTGAGTGTTTCGGTGCGTCCGCATTCTTACCACGGACGCCCAGTCGAGCAAGTCGGCTTGCGTCTGTCACTCCGTGTGCGGAATACTGTATACAAATAGCCGGACGTTGGCTTCCGCCGCGCGAGCCCGGCCTGCCTTTTCATCCACCAAAGGAAACCCGCCATGGCCACTTCGTTCGCCAATCCCTTGCTCGCGGCCCCGGTCCGCGCGATGCCGCGCTCGGTCGCGATCATCGGTGCCGGGACCATCGGCCCCGACATCGGCTATTACCTGAAGAGCGCGCAGCCCGCTCTGAAGCTGTACCTCGTCGACATCTCGCAGCCGGCGATCGACCGCGCGCTGCGGCGTTTCGCCGACTACGCGGCGAAGGCGGTCGCGAAAGGCAAGATGAACGAGGCCGAGGCGGGCGCGGTGATCGGCAACGTCGTCGGCACCGTCGATTACGCGGACATCGCGGACGTCGACTGGGTGCTCGAGGCGGCGACCGAGGACCTCACGCTGAAACGGCGCATCTTCGCCGCCGTCGAGGCCGTCGTGCGCCCCGACACGCTGATCACGTCGAACACGAGCTCGCTTCCGGCCGCGCAGATCTACGCCGAACTGCGCCACCCCGAGCGCGCGACGGTGACGCACTTCTTCGCGCCGGCGTGGCGCAACCCCGTCGTCGAGGTCGTCCGCTGGGAGAAGGGCGATCCGGCGCTCGTCGAATATCTGCGCTGGCTCTTCTGCAGCACCGGCAAGGTGCCGCTCGTCACCGACGACGTCGCATGCTTCATGCTCGACCGGATCTTCGACAACTGGTGCAACGAGTCGGCGCTGCTCCTCGATCGCGCGACGGCGGCCGAGATCGACAGTGTCGCCGGCGAATTCGTTCATGCCGGCCCGTTCTTCGTGCTGAACCTCGCGAACGGCAACCCGATCATCACCGAGACGAACACCTTGCAGGCCGACGTCGAGGGCGAGCATTACCGACCCGCGCCGGTTTTCCGCTCGGTCGAGCGCTGGCTGACGGTCGCGCCGGGGAAATCCGTCGACGTCGCGCCGGACACCGCCCGGGCAGTGCGCGAGCGGCTGCTCGGCGTGCTGTTCTCGCAGAGCGTCGACATCCTCGACCGCCGGATCGGCGAGCCCGCGGATCTCGACTTCGGCTGCCGGCAGGCGCTCGGCTTCCGCAAGGGGCCGCTCGACCTGATGCGCGATCTCGGCGAGGACTTCTCAGGCCGCGTGCTCGACCGTTTCGGCACCGAGCGGCGCGGGATGCCGATGCCCGCAAGGCCGCTCGCCGCGTACCAGCGGTTCCTGCGCCACGTGCTCGTCGACGACCTCGACGGCGTCAAGCTGATCACGCTGCGCCGGCCGGAGGCGATGAACGCGCTGCACGACGAGATGACGGACGAGATCCTGTCGGTGATCCGCGAGTTTGAGAACGACCCGCAGGTCGTCGGTTTCGTGATCGTCGGCTACGGCAAGCGCGCGTTCTGCGCTGGCGCCGACATCGGCCGCTTCCCGCGCATGCTGGGCGACGCGCCGGCCGCGGCGCAGTACGCGCGCGACTGCTCGCGGCTGCTCGTGCATCTGGACCGCATGCAGAAGCCGGTCGTCGCCGCGCTTAACGGCATGGTGCTCGGCGGCGGCTTCGAGCTCGCGATCCGCTGTCACGGCATCGTCGCGCTGCGCCACGCGTGGATGCAATTGCCCGAAATCACGCTCGGCATCGTCCCGGGCATCGGCGCGATGGTCGTCCCGTACCGGCGCTGGCCGCAGGCCGCGGCGCGGTTCAATGGGATGCTGCGGCGGGCCGAGCGGCTCGATGCGGCGCACGCGCGCGAACTGGGGGTCGTCGATGCGCTCGCCGACGACTACCCCGCGCTCGTGCAGGCGGCGATCGCGCGCGTCCGGGCCCTCGCCGGCAAGGTCGCCGGGATCCCCGATGGTGTGGTCGACCTCGGCCCGCTCGACCCCATCGAGCCGCGGGCCGCGAACGGGCAGGTCCTGAGCGCGGAAGTCATCGCGCTGATGGAGTCGGCGATCCGCGAGGCGGCTGCGGCACCGACGCTCGCGGCGGCGCTCGACGTCGGCTACCGGGCGTTCGGTGAAAGCGCCTGCACCGCGGCGGCGTGCGAGGGGATCACCGCGTTCCAGGAAAAGCGCGTCCCGGACTTCACGCGGACGGCGTGACCCGGGACATGAGGGCGGGCGGCGCGGGCTGGGGCTCGCAGCCGTCCCCTCCCGGGTGGGGGGGGTGATGACGCGGTGCCGTGGCTATATTCGTCCCATGAACAGCCGCTTCGATCACCCCACTCGCGCAAGGAGACGGACCATGACAGCTCTCGGCAATGTGCTCGCGCTCATCCGGCAACTCGACGACGCGGCCGGCGCGCCGCTCGACGGGACGGGCTCCGGTTCGATGCAGTTCCGCGATTTCCCCGCACCGAATGAAATCGCGTCGTCGCTCGGCGAAGTCGTCGCGTTCCGCCGCGCCGTCGGGGCGGCCGGCGAGGCGTCCGTTCCCGCCGATGCCGATGCGCGTGCCGGGTCGAGCCAGCGGGAAAGCCGCTCGGACATCGAGCCCTTCCGCTGCATCGGCGCCGCTTTCCCCCGCACCGCCGCAGAGGTGCGCGCATGACGGCACCCGCGATCGCCGCGACGACCTCGACCTGGAAGTCGCTGCTGAACTTCCTTCCGTTCCGCATGCCGGCTGGATACCCCGTCGAGCGGCACGCCGCCGCGCGTCGTTCCGCGGCGCAGCCCGTGCCCGGCCCGTTCGAGCGCGATGTGGCGATCCGCTTCGCCCACTGCGATCCGGCGGGCATCGTCTTCTATCCGCAGTATTTCGTGATCATGAACGGGCTGATGGAGGACTGGTTCTCGGAAGGGCTCCGCGTCGATTTCGCCGATATGGTGACGCGGCGCAGGATCGGCATCCCGACGGTCGCGATCGACTGCGCCTTTTCGAAGCCGAGCCGGCTCGGCGAAGTCGTGACGTTCAGCGTCTCGGTCACCCGCGTCGGCGAGCGCTCGATCGGCATCGAGGTGCACGCCGTCGCGAACGGCGAGGTCCGGCTGCGCGCGACGCAGACGATCGTGATGATGAGTCTCGACACGATGAAATCGATCCCGATCCCGCCGGACGTCCGCGCGAACCTGTCGCGGTTCCGGGCCCCGGCGGCGTCGCCCGGCGTCGGGACGCAGGACGGAGGGCAGGGTCGGGCAGCCGGCGAGCCCGAGCCGGCCGCAGGCAGCGCGCGGCGCGAACACGTATCAAGCTGATCGGAGGAGGTGGATATGCAGGTCGAACTGGATGAAGTACTCGTCGCCGAGGCGCCGGGCTTTGGCGAACACGGCGCGTGGCAGGCGATGCTCGATCGCCACTGCGAGCTCTTCACCGACATGACGCCGGGCTCGTCGGTGGGTTTCGTGCCGCGCACCGGCTCCGGTATCCAGCCGGGCAAACACGTCGCCGGCCTCGTCGGTGACGGCGCGGACATCGAGATGATGAAATGGACCGTCGGCGACGGAGCCATGCGCTGCAGCGTGCAGCCGTATCTCGGCTTCCAGGATGCGAAGGTTGACCTGCTGTTCGTCGCCGACGACGTCGCGCTGCTGACGATGCGCGCCGCGCTCGATGGCGACACCTTGTCCTCGATCAAACGACTGATCCGTCAGGGGAGCATCATGTTTTTCGTTTTACGGACCAAGTTCGAACTGCAGGACGCGGGCTACGAGGAATTCCTCGACACCCTCGGCCTCGCCTTTCTCGGAGCCTGCCGATGATCTTCCACAACCCGAAGGGCGCGCCGGAGCTCGCCTGCGAGCAATGCGGCTGCCGCTGGTTCGACCGCATGCACGACACGTGCTATGAATGCGGCACCGCGGTGGCGCCGGAGGCGATCGCCGAGTTCGATGCGGCCGTGCGCGCTTTTGCCGCGCGCGCCGAAGCGGCCGCGCCGGGGGGAAGCGCACCCGCGCCGGAGGGGCCGGCAGCCTGAATTCCGGAGCGAACGCCGCGCGTCCGCTCCGCCGAAATGGAAGATCGATGAGGACGAAGACCGACGAGCCGATCCCGTATCGCTTCTCGCTGAAGACGATGCCGCCGCATTTCGCGAAGCAGGCGGTCGCGCCGCCACGCCTGCTCGACGGGCTGCGCGACGCGTCCGAGCTCGCGGTGGTCGCGCTGACCTCGCTCGCGGGCTTCGGCAAAACGTCGCTGCTCGTGCAGTTGCGCCGCGAGCTGATCGCCGCCGGCGCCGCGGTCGCATGGCTCACTGCGGAGGCAACCGACGACAGCGCGACGTTCATCCCGGCGCTGCTCGCGTCGCTGCGCATGGCGATCGGACTCGATCTGCCGGCGAGATCGTTCGACCAGGTCGGGCAGGTCGCGACCGACCTGTGGCTCGCGAGCGAAATCCTCGTGCAGATCCACGAGCTCGCGCGGCCGACGTACATCCTGATCGACGATCTCCACCACCTCGCCGACGCGCAGGCGATCGACTTCATCTACTACCTGATCCGCAACGCGCCGCCGAATTTCCACGTCGTCATCAGCTCGCGCGCCGAGCCGCCGTTTCCGGTCGAAGAGCTCCACGCGCACGGCCTGTATGCGCAGTTCGGCACCGAGGACCTGCGGCTGCGCCTCGACGATACGGTGGCCTTCCTGCGCCGGCGGCTCGGCGACGACATCGACATCGAGACTTGCGCGCGGCTGCACGAACGCACCGAAGGCTGGCCGATGGCGCTGCAGATCACGACGGCCGCGTTGGCGAAGAAATGCGACATCGCGAGCACGGTCGCCGGGCTGTCGGGCGCGACCGGGGACATCGCGCGCTACTTCTCGCAGTTCGTGCTTGAAAGCCTCGAGCCGGCGGCGGTCGACATGCTGGTCCGCTCGTCGATCCTGAAGACGCTGCACCCGACGCTGTGCACCGCGCTGAGCGGCTTCGACGACAGCGCCGAGGTCCTCGCCCGGCTCGAACAGAGCACCGGGCTCGCGACGTCGGTCGTCGGCAGCGACCGGGTGTACCGGCTGCACCCGCTCTTCATCGAACACCTGCAGAGCCGCCTCGAAGCGTTCGCGCCGGAAGTGCGCCGCGAACTGCACGCGACCGCGGCCGAGTGGCTCGCCGCGCACGGCATGGTCGAACAGGCGGCCGAGCATGCGTTCGCGGCCGGCCGGACGCAGCAGGCGATGGACTGGATCGAAAAGCGCCTGCGCTATCTCGGCGTGCAGGGGCGCATCGTCGAAGTGCTCGCGTGGCTCGACCGGCTGCCGCCCGAGGAGATCACGCGGCGCGAAGGCATCCAGCTGACCGCGGCGTGGGCGTGCGCGCTGTGCTACCGCCCGCACGACGCCGAGCGCCTGACCGACGTCATCCTCGCGCGACCCGACGTGACGCCGGAGATCGAACTGCAGGCGAACATCGTCCGGTCGGCCGTCGCGATCCACTGCGACGACTACGAGCGCGCGCGCGGCTGCGTCGAGAGCTACGACCCGGAACTCGGCCCGCTGTACTGCAACTCGCTGTCGTTCATCGCGATCCACAGCGGCTTTCCTGAGCGTGCGCGCCATTACCAGCAGATTTCCGACGGCCGCGGGCGCGTCGCGCGCAGCTTCTACGACGCGATGTACGGCGCGTTCGCGGTCGGCCTGAGCTACCTGATCGAAGGGCAGGCGTTCGAGGCGGCGCGCGTATTCCGCGCGGCGCTCGAACGCGCCGAAACGAGCACCGGCTGGCGTTCGCTGCCGGCGGCGATGCAGGCGGCGGGGCTCGCGGCGGCGTGCTGGGAACTCGGCGCCGAGGAAGAGGCGCGCGCGCTGCTCGCGAACCGGCTCGATCTCATCGAGCAGGCGGCGCTGCCGGACGCGGTGATCCTCGCGTACCTGACGCTTGCGCGCTACGAGAGCCAGAAGGGCCGGGAAGGCAAGGCGTTCGATGCGTTGAACAGCCTCGCCGCGATCGGCCAGTCGCGCGCCCAGCCGCGGCTCGTCGCGGCGAGCCTCGGCGAGCAGATCCGCCAGCATGCGGTGCGCAACCGTCTCGTCTCGTGCCGCATGCTGAGGAACGGGCTCGACGAGCTCGTCGCCGGGGCAGGTGGGCCGGCGAATGGGCTGGAAGCCGAGCTGCGGCTGATCCGCGAGCTCGCGGTCGCCCGCGTCGCGTTGCTCGACTTCGACTACGACGGCGCGGCCGCCGCACTCGATCAGGCGGAGCGGGTCGCCGCCGGGCTGCGGCGCGGGCGCGACCAGATCACGATCAGGATCCTCCGCGCGTGTTGCTCGGCGAGCCGCGACGACGCCGCCCTGCGCCTGCTCGCGGAAGCGATGAGCCTCGCCGAGTCTTTCGGGCTGGTCAGGGCCCTCGCCGACGACTGGCCGGCAGCGGTCGAATGCCTGACCGATCTCGATCAGGCGGGACCAGCGAGGGCGGCCGGCGTGTCGCCGGGCTTCCTCGAGCGCGCTCAGGAGCGTTGCCGGCCCGGCTGGGCCGCGTCGCAATCCGCCGAGCCCGCGGCGAAAGCGCCGAAGGCCCGCGCGGCGCACCTTTCGGCGCGCGAGATGGAATTGCTCGGCGCGCTCGCCCACGGCCGGTCGAACAAGGAAATCGCGAGCATGTTCGACGTCGGCACCGAAACGATCAAGTGGCACATGAAGAACCTGCTGTCGAAGCTGAACGCGGCGAACCGCCGCCACGCGGTGGATCGCGCCCGGCTCCTCGGCATCCTCGACTGAGGGCCGGAGCCGGGCGGTGGTGCCCGCCGGTCAGGACGGTTTGATGGCGACCTTCAGGACGCCGTCGCGCTGGTTCGCGAAGAGATCGTACGCGACGACGATGTCGTCGAGCCGGTAGGTGTGCGTCACGAGCGCGCCGAGGTCGACGCGGCCGGACGCGACGACGTTCAACAGCCGGCGCATGCGCTCCTTGCCGCCGGGGCACAGCGACGTGACGATCCGGTTGTCGCCGAGGCCGGCGTGGAACGCGCCGAGCGGGATCGTCAGGTCGCTCGAATAGACGCCGAGGCTCGACAGCGTGCCGCCCGGTTTCAGCACGCGCAGCGCCGATTCGAACGTCGATTGCAGGCCGAGCGCCTCGATCGCGGCATCGACGCCGCGTCCGCCGGTAATCTTCAGGATCTCGCCGACGACGTCGCATTCGCGGAAGTTCAGCGTGACGTCCGCGCCAAGCTTGCGCGAGATGTTCAGGCGCTCGTTCACGCCATCGACCGCGATGATCATGCTCGCGCCGCGCAGTTTCGCGCCCGCGGTCGCGCACAGGCCGATCGGTCCCTGCGCGAAGACCGCGACGATGTCGCCGATCCGGATGTTCGCCGCTTCCGCGCCCGCGAAGCCGTCCCGGGTACGTGCAAACGTCATGGTTCGCGCGGGCGCGGCGATGCGACGTCCGCCCGCGGCGGGTGGACGCGCGCGCCGTGCAGGACTACGGTGGACGCCCCCGGAAAATTCAGGGGCGCCGGTCCGGCGTGTCCGGTCGGTCGTTTTGGCGGCGGCCGACGGCCCGCGGAACCGCCGGCGTCAACAGGAGGAAGTGATGAGCACGAATGCGAAGGGACCGGCCGGCGCCACCGATTTGCCGGATCGGCCGACCCGCGACGAGGCCGAGGAGGCGGTGCGGACGCTGATTCGCTGGGCCGGCGACGACCCGGCGCGCGAAGGGCTGATCGACACGCCCGCCCGCGTCGTGCGCGCGTACGAGGAGTTCTTCGCCGGCTACCTCCTCGATCCGGCCGACGTGCTCGCGAAGACGTTCTCCGAGGTCGACGGCTACGACGAGATGATCGTCATGAACGACATCCGCTTTGAGAGCCATTGCGAGCACCACATGGTGCCGATCATCGGCAAGGCGCACATCGGCTACCTGCCTAACCACCGCGTCGTCGGCATCTCGAAGCTCGCGCGGCTTGTCGAGATCTACGCGAAGCGGCTGCAGATCCAGGAGAAGATGACCGTGCAGATCGCCGACACGCTGCAGGCCGTGCTGCAGCCGAAAGGCGTCGCGGTCGTGATCCAGGCGTCGCACCAGTGCATGACGACGCGGGGCGTGCACAAGCCCGGCGCCGGGCTCGTCACCAGTCGCATGCTCGGCGCGTTCCGCGACGACGCGTCGACGCGCCGCGAATTCCTCGGCGTGATCGGCATGACCGGCAGCGGCTCGCTGTCGAACACCTGATGTCCGTGCCCGCGCACCGGGTGACGGCGCGCGCCGCCAGGGGCCCGGCAGAAAACCCTGACGTGGCAGTGGCTGCAGAGCGGCGCCGGAAGGCATATCCTGACGCCCGTTTTTACCGATTCGACTACTGCGGCGCTGCGACTGCGCGCCGCGGCAACTCATGGAGTCCGGAATGAACTTTCCGTTACCGACCTCGCCCGTGCCCGTGCTGCCTTTCATGGACCCGGTCTCTTTCGCGCGTTCGGCGATCGACTATTGGCGCGACACGTTCGAGCGCAGCGTGCTGTTCTTCGACGTCATGCGTCATCGCGGCAACCAGTACCTCGAACATATCGAGAAGACCAAGCCGAGCGTGCTCGGCTTCGAGGCCGAGGTGCTGGTAGACGGCCGCAAGCTGCCGCGCCCGGTCAATTACGAGCTGATGCGGATCGTGCCGCCCGACGGGACAGTGATCGATCCGCTGAAGCGCCCCTTCGTCGTCGTGGACCCGCGCGCGGGACACGGACCGGGAATCGGCGGCTTCAAGCCCGACAGCGAAATCGGCGTCGCGCTGCGGGCGGGCCATCCGTGCTACTTCATCGGCTTCCTGCCGTATCCCGAGCCGGGCCAGACGGTCGAGGACGTCGTCGAGGCGGAAGTCGCGTTCCTGCGCCACGTCATCGAGCGTCATCCGACCACCAGCGAAAAGCCGATGGTCGTCGGCAACTGTCAGGCCGGCTGGCAGATCATGATGGCCGCTGCGCTCGAGCCGGACCTCTTCGGCCCGATCCTGATCGCGGGCTCGCCGCTGTCGTACTGGGCGGGCGAGCGCGGCAAGGCGCCGATGCGCTACACCGGCGGCCTCAGCGGCGGCAGCTGGGTCACCGCGCTGCTGAGCGATATGGGCGGCGGCCTGTTCGACGGCGCGTGGCTGGTGCAGAACTTCGAGAACATGAATCCCGCGAACACGTGGTGGACGAAGCAATACCGCGTGTTCGCAAACGTCGATACCGAGGCGTCGCGCTACCTGGAGTTCGAGCGCTGGTGGGGGGGGCACGTCGTGCTCGGCGGCGACGAGATCCAGTACATCGTCGACAACCTGTTCGTCGGAAACCGGCTGTCCTCGGCGCAACTCACGACATCGGACGGCCGGCGCATCGATTTGCGCAACCTGCGTTCGCCGGTCGTCGTGTTCTGCTCGCGCGGCGACGACATTACCCCGCCGCCCCAGGCGCTGGGCTGGATCCGCGACCTCTACGCCGATGTCGACGGCATCGTCGCGAACGAGCAGACGATCGTCTATTGCGTCCATGACAGCACCGGCCACCTCGGCATCTTCGTGTCGGGCAGCGTGTCGCGGAAGGAGCACACCGAGTTCACCGCGAACATGGACTACATCGACGTACTGCCGCCGGGACTCTATGAGACGTCGATTTCGCGCGCCGCCGACCGCCGCGACGCGGGGCTGATCGAGCGCGAGTACCTGCTGGAATTCACGCCGCGCACGATCGCGGAGCTCGACGGGGATGTCGTGCCGCGCCCCGACGACGACACGCGCTTCGCGACCGTGTCGCGCGTCTCGGGGATCAACCTCGGCCTCTACCGGCTGTTCGTGCAGCCGTGGGTGCGCGCGTTCGCGACGCCCGAGTCGGCGAAATTCCTGCGCCTGATGCATCCGAGCCGCTTGCGCTACCGGCTGCTGTCGGACCGCAACCCGCTGACCGCCCCGTTGCCGATGCTCGCGGAGAAGGTGCGGGCGGACCGCCATCCGGTCGGCGAGGACAACATCTTCCGCATCGTCGAAAACCATATGTCCGACCAGATCGTCCGCGCCCTCGAGGCGTGGGGCGACCTGCGCGACCGGGCGAGCGAGGCGCTCTTCCTGCAGATCTACGGCCAGCCGCTGCTGCAGGCGCTCGTCGGCATCGGCGGCGACGTTCACGCGCATCGCCGGCGTCCCGGCGCCGAGCCGGAGCATCGGCGCTTCATCGCTCGCCGGCAGGCCGAGCTGCGCGCGCGGATCGCCGAAGGCGGCAGCCACGAAGCAATGATGCGCTCGACGATCTACGTGCTCGGCGGCGCCCCGGCGACCGACGAACGCAACTTCAAGCGGATGCGCGCGTCGCGTGCCGAGCTCGAGCCGGGCATCAAGCTCGCCGACTTCAAGCAGCTCTTGCGCGAACAGTTCTTCATCCTGAAGCAGGACCGCGAGGCGGCGCTCGAAGCGATCCCGACGCTGCTGAAGGGGCAGAGCGCCGCCGAAATCGACGCGCACCTCGCGCAGATCGAGCAGGTGCTCGCGGCGAGCGGCGAACTCAGCGCGCACGCCGCCGGCCGCTTCGAACGCATCAAGGCGCTGTTCCGCCGCGCGCGCCCAGCGACGCCGGAGACGGGCCCGACAGCCGAAGCGGCCAAGCAGCTGGCGGCAAGCCCGGAGAGCGCGGGAACGGCGGACGCCGCGGCGAGCGACGGCGCCACCGCGGCGCGGCGCCGTGACGCGGGAGGCGCTTCGACGACCGGCGTGGCCGCGCCCTCCCTGGCGGCGCCGGCAGCAACGCCGGCTGCACGCACGCGGCGGCATGCCGCCCGATCCACCGCGGGATCGGTGACACCGGCCGAGACGACTGGCGTAAGCCGTAGCGCTGCCGGCAAAGCCGGCGACGAGTCGACCGGCAGCGCGCGTCGCCGCGCCCCGCGCAAGCCGCGCGGGTAAGCACGGTCGACCCGAGGGGCTCGTCTCGGCCGAATACCGGCCGGGTCGAGCCCCTCGATTTCGTTCACGACAGGCTTGTCGGAGCCTCCACCTGCTATTCGCGGGGGGGAGGGACCGAGGCGGCGAGCGCGCGCGCCGCGCCCCGCAGTCCCGGCTGCGCCGCGTGGATGACATGGGTAGGAATCGCGGCCAGATACGCGCTGAAACGGCCCTTGTGTTCGAAACGGGTCCGGAACGGCGAGCGCACGAAGAACTCGCCGAGCTGCGGGACGATGCCGCCGCCGACATAGACGCCGCCGCGCGCACCGAGGACCAGCGCGAGATCCGCGGCGACCGTGCCGAGCAGCGCGCAGAACGTCGTCAGCGTCGCGGTGCACAGCGGACAGGAGCCCGCGAGCGCGCGCGCGCTGATCTCCGGCGCGCCGATGGGGTCGGGCGTCTCGCCCGCAAGCGCCGCGTGCGCCTCGTAGAGCGCGACGATGCCGGGGCCGGAGAGCACGCGTTCGGCCGACACGTGCGCGAAGCGCTTCGTCAGCTCCGCGATCAGCTCCGCTTCCCGCGGGTCGCTCGCCGCCAGCGTCACGTGGCCGCCTTCGCCGACGATCGCGGTGTAATCGTCGCCGCACGGCACGAGGCCAGAGACACCGAGCCCGGTTCCCGGTCCGAGCAGCGCGATCGCGCGGCGCGGGACGGCGGCGCCGCCGCCGACCGGCACGAGCTCCCCGGGCTGCAGCAACGGAATCGCCATCGCGAGCGCGGTGAAGTCGTTCAGCACGAGGAGGTGGTCGAGGCCCAGCGCGTCGCGCAGCGCGCGGATCGAGAACGCCCAGTCGTGGTTCGTCATCCGCAGGAAATCGCCTTCGACCGGATTCGCGATCGCGAGCGCGCCCCAGCGCGGGCGAGGCTGCCGGCTTGTCGCGAGGTAATGCTCGATCGCCTCGCGCGGACCGGCGAAGTCCGCGCAGGGCACGACGCCGATGCCGCCGAGGTCGCCGCCCGACGCCGGAATCGTGGCGAAGCGCGCGTTCGTGCCGCCGATGTCGCCGACGAGACGGGGAAAGGTGTCGGGCGGACCGAGGAACATTGCTGGCTCAGTCCCCGGCTCGCCCGGAGCGGGCGAGCCACAGCGAGCGGCGCGACGCCACGGCCAGGGCCGCGATCGCGGGAGCGCCGGCCGCAGCCGTCATCGCCGCGCCCCCTGCTCCGTCAAGGCCCGCAGCAGCGCGGCGTCGAACGCGGGCAGATCGTCCGGCTTGCGGCTCGTCACGAGCCGGCCGTCGACGACGACCTCCTCGTCGATCCATTCGGCGCCGGCGTTGCGCAGGTCCTCCTTCAGGCTCGGCCAGCTCGTCACGTGCCGGCCCTTGACGAGGTCCGCGTCGATCAGCGTCCACGGGCCGTGGCAGATCGCCGCGAGCGGCTTGTCCTGCCGGCCGAATTCGCGGATGAAGCCGATCGCGTCCGGGGCGAGGCGCAACGCGTCAGGATTCGCGACGCCCCCGGGCAGCACGAGCGCGTCGAAGTCCTCGGGCCGCGCGTCGCGCACGTTCAGTTCGACGCGGAAACGGTCAGCGGCCGCCAGGTGGTTGTAGCCTTGGACTTCCTCGCCTTGCGGCTTCGGCGACACCAGCGTCACCCGCGCGCCGTGCTGCTCGAGGAAACGACGCGGGTCGGTGTACTCCACCTGCTCGACCCCGTCGGTCATCAGCATCGCGACCTTCTTGCCGTCGAGCGTCGACGTCTGATTCGGTTGCATGTCGATCCCTCCTTGCTTGTCCGGTTGTCGGAAAGGGCGCGGACTTGCAAGCATCTGCCGGTCCCGCTTTCGATGCCGCCGTCCGACGGTTCCGGGCCATCGTTAGTCGTTGCCGGGCCGCAGCGCAGGTAAGAACTGCATTGGCGCGGGACGGCCGATCCAACGATCTGCTGACCTGTCGCTCGAACGATCCGCAGCCGCCGAACAGCCGAACCGTTCACTCCGGCCACGCGCGGGCGAGGAACGCCGCGGCATCCGGCACCTCGGACAGTCCGGCGACCTGGCCGCTGCCGTCGAACCGGCTCGCGATGAAGGCGTCGGTGACCGGCGCCGGCGCATGTCGGCGGAGCAGCGTCGCCTGCGCGAGCAGCACGAGTTGCGTCGCGGTCCGGCGGGCGAGCGGCTCGCTCTCGGTCGGGGATTGCAGCACCGACGACAGCGCGGCGAGGGAGCGATGCAGCAGCGGCTCGCCGGCCGTCGCCTCGCCGAAGTCCTGCAGCAGCGCGTCGCGCGCGTCCCGTTCGCGCGCGGCGGCGCGGAGCACGTCGAGGCACATCACGTTGCCGGAGCCTTCCCAGATCGAGTTCACCGGCGCTTCCCGGAAGATCCGCGCCATCGGGCCGTCCTCGACGTAGCCGTTGCCGCCCCAGACTTCCATGCATTCGGCGGCGAACGCGATCGCGCGCTTGCAGATCCAGAACTTCGCGGCCGGCGTGACGATGCGCCGGTACGCGCGCTCGCGCAGGCTTTCTTCCGACCGTTCGACCGACGCGGCGAGCCGCATCGCGAGCGCGGTCGCCGCTTCGCTTTCGAGCGCGAGGTCGGCGAGCACGCTTTGCATCAGCGGCTGTTCGGCGAGCAGGCGGCCGAACGCCGCGCGATGCCGTGCGTGATGGATCGCCTCGACGAGCGCGCGGCGCATCAGCGCAGCGCTGCCGAGCACGCAGTCGAGCCGCGTCTGCGCGGCCATCTCCATGATCGTCGCGATGCCGCGCCCTTCGTCGCCGACGAGGATGCCGACCGCGTCCTCGAACTCGACCTCCGCGGACGCATTCGACCGGTTGCCGAGCTTGTCCTTCAGCCGCAGGAGGCGCACCGTGTTGCGGCTGCCGTCCGGGAGCCAACGGGGCACGTAGAGGCACGACAAGGCCTCGCCGGTCCGCGCGAGCACCAGATGCGCGTCGCAGGTCGGCACCGAGAAGAACCACTTGTGGCCGACCAGCGAGTATTCGTGCAACCCGCTCGCACCCCGGCCGGCGGATGTCGCCCGCGTCGTGTTGCCGCGCAGATCCGACCCGCCCTGTTTCTCGGTCATCCCCATTCCGATCGTGACGGACGTCTTCCGGGACAGCGGCACGTCCTGCGGGTCGTACTCGTGCGAGCGGAACCTGGCTTCGAGCTGCGCGAACAGCGCCGGCTCCCGGCGCAGCACCGGAAGCGACGCGAACGTCATCGTCACGGGGCACAGCGAGCCGGCTTCCGCCTGTCCGTGCAGAAAGAAGGACGCCGCGCGCGCCACGTGCGCGCCCGGACGCGGGTCGAGCCAAGCCGAGCCGTGGACGCCGTCGGCGTACAGCATCCGCATCAGCTCCGGCCACGCGGGGTGGAACTCCACCCGGTCGACCCGCCGGCCGGACCGGTCGTACGTCACCAGTTCGGGCGGATGGCGGTTCGCGAGATCGGCGAGCCGCAGCGTTGCCGCACTGCCGAGTCGTTCGCCCTGGGCCGCGAGCGCTTCGGCGTGCCAGGCCGCGCCATGCAGCGAGACGGCCTCCCGCAACGCGGCATCGGTCCCGAAGAGATCGAAATCCGCGAGCGGCGGCACTTGGTTGAAGACTTCATGCGTGCGCCCCATTGCACGACTCCCGCTGTCCGCTCTCCAATGGTTCAACTTAGACCACGGATGGGGAATCAACGAGCGGGGTGGGCGATCCCTGCCGGCCCGCCTCAGGCGCTGCGCCGCGGCCGGCCGCCGAGCTTTCCGTTCCTGCGCGCGGCTTCGCCCTTGGCCGTGGTTTTCACCGTGCCGCCTTGGCGCCCGATCGTCGCCATCCAGCATCGACCCGAACCAGCCCGCGACGAGCGCGGGAATGTAGAGATCCGCGTCGATATCCGGAAAATGCAGCTGAAAAAATGCGATGCAAAGACGGGCGCCGAGGGCATCACCCCGAGTCATCGGCGACTTCCAGCAGGTCGCTGCGGTCCTTGAGTCCGACGCCTGTCCGTTGCAGGCGCCGGGCTTCGCGCATCAGCCACGCGATCCGCATCGCAGCGGCGGCGTAGCCGAGTCCTTCGGGGCGGATGTTCGACACGCAGTTGCGCTCGGCGTCGCTGCGGTCGCGCGTTGGCGCCCAGGTCAGGTAGACGCCGAGGCTGTCGGGCGAACTAAGACCGGGGCGTTCGCCGATCAGGACCGCGACAAGGCGCGCGCCGAGGATTTCACCGATCTCGTCGCCGAGCGCGACGCGTCCCTGCTCGGCGATGACGATCGGTGCGACGATCAAGTCGGGCGGCAGTCGCGGGACGAGCGCGCCGAGCAGCGCCGCCGCATGGCGTTGCACCGCGAGCGCCGACAGCCCGTCGGCAACGACGAACGCGACGTCCGGAGGCGCGGGAGCGCCGGCGGCTCCGGGTGCTGCGGACACCGGCGCGACGGCTTCGGCGAGCAACGCCGCGCTCGCGTCGTCGAGCCGTCGGCCGAGGTCGGGGCGCAGCAGGTAGGTCGCGCGCTCGGGGGCACGACTGTGAACGACGATGCTGCCGCCGTGGCGCGGACGCAGCGCGTCCCGCAGCGCGGTGACGTCGAGTGCGAGATGCACCGCGTCGCGCGCCTGCGCGTGGGCGAGGCCGAAACGCAGCACTTCGCGGGTTGGCAGGCTCGCGCCGCGGCGGCCGAGTGCGATGCGGGCCGGCGTGAAGCGGCGGAGCGCGTCCCACGGGTCGCGGTTCGGCATGTCCTTCATCGTCGGCTCCTTTCGCCGGCGCCGCCGCCGGGCAAGCCTCGCGAGTGCGCACCGGCGTGTCGCATTTCACTGCCCCGGCGAAGCACGCCGGCCGGTTCTATTGGGGGTCGCCCTCCGCGATTGAGGCCGCCGCGGCGAGGAGGCGCGGCGACGCGGCCGGGAGCAGCCGGCCGGCACCGTCCGTCACGCGCATCGTCTCGAGCCACGCCTCGAACTCCGGCGCACGCTTCAGGCCGAGCAGCTCGCGCAGGTACAGCGCGTCGTGGAAGGACGTGCTCTGGTAGTTCAGCATCACGTCGTCGGCGCCCGGCACGCCCATCACGAAAGTCACGCCGGCGGTGCCGAGCAGCGTCAGCAAGGTGTCCATGTCGTCCTGATCCGCCTCGGCGTGGTTCGTGTAGCAGACGTCGACGCCGAGCGGCACGCCGAGGAGCTTGCCGCAGAAATGGTCCTCGAGCCCGGCGCGGATGATCTGCTTGCCGTCGTAAAGATACTCGGGCCCGATGAAGCCGACGACGCTGTTCGTCAAGAGCGGCGCGAACTCGCGCGCGACCGCGTACGCACGGGCCTCGCAGGTCTGCTGGTCGACGCCGAAGTTCGCGTCGGCCGACAGCGCGCTGCCCTGGCCGGTCTCGAAATACATCACGTTGTTGCCGATCGTGCCGCGTCCGAGCGCGAGCGCGGCGTCGCGCGCCTCGGCGAGCAGGGCGAGATTCAGGCCGAACGACGCGTTCGCCTTCTCGGTGCCGGCAATCGACTGGAACACGAGGTCGACCGGCGCGCCCCGGCCGATCGCGTGCAGGGTATTCGTCACGTGCGTCAGCACGCAGGTCTGCGTCGGAATGTCGAACCGAGCGCGTACCTCGTCGAGCCGGTGCAGCAGATCGACGATCGTCCGCAGATTGTCGCCGGCGGGATTGACCCCGACGACCGCGTCTCCGCAGCCATACAGTAACCCGTCGAGCATCGACGCCGCGATCCCCTTGGGATCGTCGGTGGGGTGGTTCGGCTGCAGCCGCACCGCGAGCCGGCCGGGCAGGCCGATCGTGTCGCGAAAGCGCGTGACGACGCGGCATTTCTTCGCGACGAGGATCAGGTCCTGGTTGCGCATCAGTTTGGCGACCGCGGCGGCCATTTCCGGCGTGATGCCGGGTGCGACGCCCGCGAGCGTCGCGCTGTCGGTCGCGTCGTCGAGCAGCCAGTCGCGGAAGCCGCCAACGGTCGTCGCGCCGATCGCGGCGAACGCGAGCGCGTCGTGGCGCCCAACGATCAGCCGCGTGACTTCGTCTGTTTCGTACGGGATCAGCGGCTCGTCGAGGAAGCGCGAGAGCAGCACGTCGGCGAGGCACATCCGGGCGGCAGCGCGCTCAACCGCGCTTTCGGCCGAGATGCCCGCGAGCACGTCGCCGGAACGCGCGGGGGACGCCTTCGCAAGCAGGTCCTTGAGGTCGTTGAAGCGGTAAGCACGCACGCCGACCGAAGACGAGAACGCCATCTTTCTCCCTATCGCCCGTCCTGCTGCGAATTTTGGCGGACGTCATTCAGAGGCGGGCCGCCGCGGGAGGTTCCGGCATTTCAGCGAGCGCGGGCGGGCTCGGGCTGCGATGAGGCGCAGAGGCGATACGGGTAAGAGGCTTCGGGACAGGCGCTGCCAGTCCTTGAGGAATTCTCTCGTGTAATCCGAGTTTCGGGCGAAATGCCAAGGGGAGCTGCACTTCACTGCATGTGGCGCGTGAACGGACCTGCAGCAAAATGTCCCCAATGAGGGACATCCTCGCGTCGATCGACGCATAGCATTGATTTATGTCAACGCAGGCCGTTGGCGGGTCTGATCCACAAGAAGTACATGGAGACATAACTCATGCACCGTCCCAGTACCGAGCCGCGTCGCTCGATATATTACAAGTATCACGTCTATCCCGCCTATGTGCCGTTGTCTCCGAATGAAAGCGATGCCAAGCGCGTCGTCATCGTCGGCGCCGGGCCGGTCGGCCTGACCGCGGCGCTCGATCTCGCGCGCTACGGCGTGCCGTGCGTGCTGCTCGAATCGGAGCAGCAGGTGTCCGAAGGCAGTCGCGCGATCGTGTTCACGCGCCGCTCGATGGAGATCCTGCAGCAGGTCGGCGTCGCCGAACGCATCTCGGAGCGCGGTCTGCCGTGGCGCTTCGGCAATTCGTTCTATCGCGGCGAGCGCGTGTTCCGGATGGAGGCGCCGCACGATCCGGACGACCGCTTCTACCCGATGATCAACCTGCAGCAGCAGTACCTCGAGGAATACCTCGTCGACGCGGCGATGGCGAACCCGCTGATTGACGTGCGCTGGGGCAACCGCGTCGTCAATGTCGAGCAGGCGAAGGACCGCGTGTTCGTGCAGGTCGACACGCCCGAAGGGCCGTACCAGCTCGAAACCGAATGGCTCGTCGCGGCCGACGGCGCGCGCTCGCCGATCCGCAGCGCGATGAATCTGCAGATGGAAGGCGCGTCGTACGAAGGGCGCTTCGTGATCGCCGACATCCGCATCGACCTCGACCTGCCGACCGAGCGCCTCGCATTCTTCGATCCGGTATGGAACCCGGGCAACACCGTGCTGATGCACCGCGAGCCGGGCAACATCTGGCGCATCGACTACCAGTTGCCCGCCGACGAGACGCCCGAACAGGCGCTCGCGCCCGAATCGCTGAAGACGCGCATCGATGCGCAGCTCGCGATGATCGGCGTCGAAAACCCGCAATGGGAGATGGACTGGTGTTCGGTGTATTCGGCGCGCGCACTGACGCTGCCCGACTACATCCACGGCCGCGTGATCTTCACCGGCGACGCGGCGCACATGCTGCCGATTTTCGGCGTGCGCGGCGCGAACACCGGCTGGCAGGACTGCCATGCCCTGATCTGGAAGCTCGCGTTCCAGGTGCGCGGCTGGGCCGGCGACAAGCTGCTGCCGTCGTACTCGTCCGAGCGCGTCAATGCGGCGCGCGAGATCATCGACGAGGCGAGCAAGAGCACGCGCTTCATGACGCCGCCGACGCACGGCTTCCGGCTGCTGCGCGACGCGGTGCTGTCGCTGTCGCTGAAGCACGCGTTCGTCCGCCCGCTGTTCCATTGGCGCACGTCGCGGCCGCACGAGTACGAGGATTCGCCGCTGAACTGCGCCGGCGACGACAACCGCCTGTTCCGCCGCGGCCCGGCGGTCGGCGCGCAGCTCGCGAACGTGCGGCTCGGCAGCGACGGCTTCCTGTTCGACCTCCTCGGCGCGGCGTTCTACCTGCTGTACTTCACCGAGTCCGGCGAGATCCCTGGCGACATCGTCGCGGAAGTCGACGCGGTCCGCGCCCGCGGCATCCCGCTCGAAGTCATCGCGGTGCGCCGCAGCGGCAGCGCCGACGTCGCGGGCGCCGCGCTCGTGATCGGCGACGAGGACGGCCATTTCTGGGCGAAGTACGGCATCACGACCGGCGGCGGCGCCTATCTCGTCCGCCCCGACCAGCACATCTGCGCGCGCTGGGTCACGCTCGCGGCCGACCGGCTCGCGACGGCGATCCGCACCGCGCTCGGCAACTGACAGAGGAATCCCGATGAAAACCCTATCCGTACATGACCTCGAGCAAGTCTACGACGCGCTGGCCCTCGCGATGGTCCAGGCGACTCCGGCGAAGTCCGAACTCTTCCTCGTGAAGCTGGCGCTGCTCGCGGCGCACGAGATCGGCGACGCGGGCCGCTTCCAGGCGATCGCCGAGTCCGCGCTGCAGGATTTGTGACGCGAGCCGGCCCGGTCCGCATTGCGTGGCGGACCGGGCGGCAAGCGATTTGCCAAACGGGGAGAGGCCTTCCCCGACATATGAGGTGCGCTGACGCACCCGAGCGTTTCACCCGGCCCCATCCCCGGGGCCGGCCCAAAGGAGACAATCGTGTTCGACAAACTGACGCAGGCGGTCACCCGCCTGCTCGAAATCCTGCTCGTCGCGAGCCTCGGCCTGATGGCCCTGCTCGTGTTCGGCAACGTCGTGCTGCGCTACGCGTTCGACTCGGGCCTCGCGGTGTCCGAGGAGCTCGCGCGGCTTTTGTTCGTCTGGGTCGTGTTCCTCGGCGCGATCCTCGCGTCGCGCGAGCACGCGCACCTCGGGCTCGACTCGGTCGTGCGCCGCCTGCCGGTGTTCTGGAAGAAGGTGTGCATCGTCGTCACCGGCGTGATGATGCTCGGCTGCTGTGCGCTCTTTGTCTGGGGCGGCTGGCAGCAGACGCTGATCAATGCGGAGAACTTCTACCCCGTGCTCGGCATCTCGTACGCGTGGCTGCACGCCGCGGCGGTCGCGTTCGGCTTCGGCATGGCGATCAGCATCGTTTACAACGTGATCGACGCGCTCGCCCGCCCGCACGCCGCCGAGGACCTCGTGCTGATCCGCGAGATGGAGGACCGCGTCGGCGAGGAGATGGGCAACGTCTCGCACCACGCGCCCGATGAATCCCGTACGGCGCGGGCGTCGCGCGCGCAGCTCGCGGAGGTGGCGCGATGACCGCGACCGTTTTCCTCGGCAGCCTGCTCGGCGCGATGGTGATGGGCATGCCCATCGCGTTCGCGCTCTTGATCAGCGCGCTCGCGCTGATGTTTTTGCTCGGTCAGTTCGACGCCCAGATCGTCGCGCAGAACGCTATCGCCGGTGCCGACAACTTTGTGCTGATGGCAGTGCCGTTCTTCATCCTCGCCGGCGAGTTCATGAACGCCGGCGGCCTGTCGCGGCGCATCGTCGACATGGCGATGGCCTTCGTCGGGCACCTGCGCGGCGGCCTCGGCTACGTCGCGATCCTCGCCGCGCTCGTGCTCGCGAGCCTGTCCGGCTCCGCGGTCGCCGACACCGCGGCGCTCGGCGCACTGCTCGTGCCGATGATGCGCCGCGCCGGCTACGATAACGAACGCGCCTGCGGGCTCGTCGCGGCCGGCGGCATCATCGCGCCGGTGATTCCGCCGTCGATCGGCTTTCTGCTGTTCGGCGTCGTCGCGAACGTGTCGATCACGAAGCTCTTTCTCGCCGGCATCGTCCCCGGCGCAATGATGGCGGGCTCACTCGTCGTCGCGTGGTGGTGGGTGTCGCGGCGCGAGCGCTTCGCGCCGAGCGAGCGCGTGAGCTGGCCCGAGCGCCTGCGCGTGCTCGGCCGCGGCGTCTGGGCGCTGCTGCTGCCGGTCATCATCATCGGCGGGCTGAAGTTCGGCATCTTCACGCCGACCGAGGCCGCCGTCGTCGCCGCGTTCTACGCGCTTTTCGTCGGGGCGTTCGTCTATCGCGAGCTCGACGCGAAGGCGATCTACCACTGCCTGCTGATCGCCGCGCGCACCTCGGCCGTCGTGCTGGTCCTCGTCGCGATGGCGATGGTGGCGTCGTACATGATCACGATCGCCGACATCCCCGGCCAGATCGGCGAATGGCTCGCCCCCGTCGCCGACTCGCCGACGACGCTCGTCGCCGCGATGATGCTGATCGCGTTCGGCGCCGGCATGGTGCTCGACTTCATCCCGGTCGTGCTGATCCTGACGCCGGTGTTCATGCCGATCGCGCAGGGGGCGGGCATCGACCCGGTGTATTTCGGCGTGCTGTTCATCATGAACGTCGCGATCGGGATGATCACGCCGCCGGTCGGCGTCGTCCTCAACGTCATCGCGTCGATCGGCAAGATCCCGCTCGAACGCGCGGTGCGCGGCGTCATGCCCTTCCTGGTCGCCGAGCTGCTCGTGCTCGTCGGGCTGATCCTGTTCCCGGCGCTCGTCATCGTGCCGGCGGGCTGGTGGCGCTGAGATTTCGATTTCCAACAGTAAGACCTACATAAAGAGAGACAGGAGACTGCAATGCAGAAAAAACTCACGAAGGCCGTCGTTACCAGGACCGTCCTCGCGCTCGCATTCGGCGCGCTCGCGTCGGGCGCCGCGCTCGCGCAGCAGGTCAACGCGAAGTTCGCCGTGACGCTGCAGGAAAGCTCGCACCAGGGCCAGGGCGTCGCGAAGTTCGTCGAGCTCGTCAATGCGAAGAGCCAGGGCCGCATCAAGATCAAGCCGTTCTACAACGCCGCGCTCGGCAACGACGTGCAGGTCACCTCCGCGCTGCAGGGCGGCACGATCGAATTCACGGTGCCGCAGACGACGACGCTGACCGGCATGGTCAAGGAGTTCGAAGTCCTCGATTACCCGTTCCTGTTCGACACCGAGAAGGAAGCCGAAGCCGTCCTCGACGGCGCGATCGGCCGGCAACTGCTCGACCGGCTGCCGGAAAAGGGCCTCGTCGGCCTCGGCTACTGGGAGAACGGCTTCTTCAACTTCACGAACTCGAAGCACCCGGTCGCGAAGCTCGAGGACTTCAACGGCTTGAAGCTGCGCGCGGTGCAGGCGAAGATCTCGCAGGAGTCGGTCAAGGCGCTCGGCGCGAACCCGGTGCCGCTCGCGGTGCCCGAGCTCTACACCGCGCTCGAGACCCGCACCGTCGACGGCCAGGGCACGACCTCCGCGGTCACGTCCGCGCTGAAGCTCGACGAAGTGCAGAAGTACCTGTCGCTGACGCGCCACGCGTACGGCGCGTTCATCCCGCTCGTCAGCAAGAAGTTCTGGGACCGCCTGCCGGAAGCCGACCGCAAGCTCCTCGCCGACGCCGCGCTCGAAGCCCGCGTCTACCAGCGGACGGTCGCGCGCGAGCAGGACAAGTCGTCGGTCAAGAAGATGGCGGACAAGGGGCTGAAGGTGAACGACGTCGCCGCCGGTGAGCGCGCGCGGATGCGCGACGCGGTCAAGCCGCTGTGGGCGAGCTTCGCGCAGGAAGGCGGCTCGAAGGCGGTCTTCGACGCGACGCAGGGCGAGCTCGCGAAGCTGCGCAACTGATCGGCAGTGCTGCGTTCTTTCTGAGCCTCGTACAACCGTTCGCCCCGAGCCTGTCCAGTCGTTCGCCCTGAGCTTGTCGAAGGGCGGTCGCAGGGCTTCGACAGGCCCGTCCCGAGCTTGACGAAGGGCTTGGGCCGAACGGTTGCCGCGTCAATCGTCCCGCGTCGGTCGCCGCCGTTTATACTCCGGCACAAGAGACCGGCGCGGACGCGGGCACGGTGCGAGAGAGACGACATGGACTACTGGCCGCTGAAATCCGTCAGCGTCGACTACCGGCTCGGGGTCGACCAGATTGCGGGCATGCTCGCGCAGATCGGCGCGGTGACCCCGAACGGGCTCGCGGGCGAATTGCTGCGGCTCCTGTCCGCGCAGGTGCCGATCGCGCAATGCACGATCTTCGCGTACGAAGGGCAGGGCACGCCGCGCATCGTATCGTTCGCCGACCGCGCGAGGACGATGCAACTCCCGGAAATCAACCGCAGCTACGCGGCGATGTTCTACCGCCTCGACGGCAACCGCGACGCGATGGCGTCCGAGGACGGCAAATGCCCGTCGAGCCGCATCCTCGTCCATCGCCAGTCCGGCGACGACATCGCCCATCCCGACTACCGCCGCATCTGCTACGACCAGCCGCAGATCTCCGAACGACTCGCGCTGCTGAACCTCTTCGACGGCTGGCGCTGGCTGTCGGTGAACTTCTACCGCGGACGCGAGCACGGCCGCTTCAACCCCCGCGAGATCGAATGCATCGAGGCGCTCGCGCCGCTCGTGATGCAGATGGTGCGGCTGCACTACAACGTCCATCTGTCGGTGAATGAGTTGCCCGAGATGGTCGTGTTGCGGCTCTGCCGGGCCTATCCCGAACTCACGAAGCGCGACGGCGAACTGCTGAAGTGCGTGCTCACCGGAATCACGGTCGAAGAGACGGCCGAACGCATGGGGATCAAGCTGTCGAGCGCGCAGACCTATGTCAAGCGCCTGTACCGCAAGCTCGGCGTGTCCGGCCAGCGCGAACTCGTCGGGCTCGCGCTGAAGCTCGCGCCGGCGCACTGAGCCGCCCGGGCCGCTGACCGGCGGCGACTGGCACCGTGCCGCACGACCGGCCGAAACCCCAGGGCGCGCCCGACGACTCGGGCATCGAGCCGCTCGAACTCGAAGTCGTCATCGAGATTCCGCGCGGCAGCTTCCTCAAGCGCGGCTCGACCGACCGCATCGATTTCATCTCGCCGCTGCCGTGCCCGTTCAATTACGGCGCCGTCCCCGATTACCTCGGGCAGGACAACGACTTGCTCGATGCGCTCGTCCTCGGCCCGCGGCGTGCACGCGGCACGCGCCTGCGCACGCTCGCGTGGGGCGCGGTGACATTGACCGACCGCGGTATGAGCGACGACAAGCTCGTCTGCTGCGACCATCGCCCGAGTCCCGCCGACTGCGCCGACGTGCTGCGATTCTTCCGGTTCTATGCGAAGTGCAAGGGCTTGCTGAACCTGTGGCGGCGACGGCCGGGGCGCAACGCGTGCGACGGCTGGTGCGAGGCCGTCGATGCCGTCGCTCGCGCCCGGCCGCGGGACAGTTATTGGCGGGGGCCGACGGTCGGGTTCTGAAACACTACGCGCCGCTCTGCCTGCCGGGCCGTAGGTCGGGCTGAGCGCAGCGATGTCCGACATCCGATGGCCTCTGGAACCGCCCGCGTCGGCCTTCGCTGCGTTCACGCCGACCTGCGTGAGCGATGTGTGCGGACCGAAATCGAAAGTCGTTCCCCGGACGATATTGGGATGCCCCGCTAATGGCCTAGAATTTCGCGTTTCGACCGCGCGGCGTCTTGCCGGCTGCATGGCGGTCGCAATCCTGCCTCTCCAGCATTCACTCATGACTTCATTCCGTTCGTTCCGCGAACTCGTCGGCTTCGAGCCCGAGATCGTCCGCAAGGCGTTGTCGCTGGCATTTGCCGCGTGGCTGTCGTTCGCGATCGCGTCGCTGCTGCACGTCCACAACGCCTACTGGGCGGCGATGCCCGTGTGGGTGCTCACGCAGGCGTCGCGCGGGCTCGTTGTCGAACGCGCGGTTTTCCGCATCGTCGGCACGCTGATCGGGGCCTCGGTCGGTTTCGCGCTGGTGCACGTGCCGGCGCCGCCAATCGTGCAGCTCGCGCTGCTTGCCGGCTGGATCGGGTTCAACGCGGCGCTGACGCACCTGCTGCGCGGCGTGCACGGCTACGGCGCGCTGCTCGCCGGCATGACTGCCGCGGTCGTCGTGATCCCAGCGCTGCTGACGCCGACGGAATCGCTCGACATCGCGATCGCGCGCGTCGAATGCACGTTGATCGGCGTCGTCGTTAGCACGCTCGTGCTCGCGGTGCTGACCCCTGTTTCGCCGCTCGCCGAGTTCTATGCGCAGGTCCGCGCCGTGTCGGCCGACGCCGTCGCCTACGCGGCCCGGCTGCTCCGCGATCCAGCTGCAGCGGGCGACGCCGCGGAGGAGGGCCGGCTCGTCGCGCAGATCAGCCAGCTCGATGCATCGGCGCGGCCGACTGCGGCGGGCTCCGTCGAAGGGTATCGGCGCCTCGGCGACATCGATCTGCTCGTCGTCGGCTCGCTGTCGACGATCGCCGCCGCGCAGGCGGTGAAGGACGCCGGCTGCCGCATCGAGCCGGGGCTGCCTGAATGGCTCGACCGTGTCGCCGCGCGGCTGCGCCGGGAATCGCAGGCCGAGGCGCGCGAGGCGGGATGGGCCGAAGCGGACGACGACGTCGCGGTCGCGCGCCTCAAGATCGCGGTGGGGCAGATTCTCGATGCCGGCGACGCGCTCGCGCACGGCGTGTCGCGCCCGGTGTCGGGCGCGACACGCATCCGCCTCGCGCCGCACCGCGAATGGGCGCTCGCTGGCCGCACCGCCGCGCTCGCCGCCGCCGCCAGTTTCGGCGCAGGCCTGGTCGGCCTCGCATGGCCGTGGCCCGCGGTCGAACTCGCCGCGCTCGGCGTGTGCATCTTCGTCATGGTGCTCGGCTCGCTGCCGCTGCCCCAGCTCGTCGCGCCCAAACTCTTCGCGGGCGTCGTCACCGGCGTCGTCGCGGCGACGTTCTACCGCCTCGCGCTGCAGCCGCACATTGCGTCGAACGCCGCCCTGCTGCTGTCTATCGCGCCGTTCGTCCTGCTCGGCGGCTTCGGGCGCGCCAATCCGCGCACCGGCATCGCCGCGATCGACGCGAACATGTGCTTCATGCTCGCTTCGCAGGCCGGCATGCCGGCCGTCGACGACGTCGGCCGCGTCCTCGCCGATTCGGCCGCGCTCGCGGTCGCCGCCGGATTGATGGCCGGCCTGTTCGTGCTGCTGCCGCGCCGCGCGCAACGCCAGGCGTTCGACGCCGCGGCCGTGATCCGGCGCGACCTGCAGCGGATCCTGGAAGCGGACGCCGGCGACCGGCTCGCCTGGCACGCGCGCGCCTCGCGCGCCATCCTGCGGCTGACCCTGCATCTCGGCCGCGCGAAAACGCTCGGCGAACGCTGGCCGGCGGGCCTCGTCGCGACGCTCAACCTCGGCCACGCGCTGATCGACCTGCGCAAGCACGGCATGCCGGAAAGCGTCCGCACGCTGCTCGCGTCGATGCTGCAGCAAAAGCGCACGCCGCGGCAGACCGTGACGGCCCTCGACACGCTCGCCGGCGGGATCGACGACGCCGGCACGCGGCGCCAGCTCGGGCGCCTGTCGCTGGCCCTCGACCGCGCCGCCGACCTCCTGACTTTTGGTCTCGCGGCGCCGGCCTCGCACGAGCGCTAGCTCACCCGCGCCGCAGCCCCCCGCACCTTGCGGTCTGCATGACTGTGCGGCGCTCTCCCCGGGAGCAGTGATTGCTTCGGCATGGAGCCGCTTCCGTAATCCTTCCACGGTGCGCCGTGCAGCGTCACCGGTTTCTACCGGTTCCTGACGACATACCCCGGGCGGATGGCGGAAACGTGACGGCCGGCAGATGCCGACCGATCCGAAGCAGGGCTTCGACAGCCCGAGACCGACGCCGAAAGCGGCCGGCCGCGTCCGACCGACGCGGGCTCCGCCGACGGCAATAGGAGGAACCATGCAAAACGTTGAAAAAATTTCAAACCAGCGGCGGATCCTGATGTTCGGCCTGGTCGGAGCTCTCGTCGCAGGCTGCGCCGGCGGGTCCTCGAGCAAGAGCACGGGCGACTATGTCGACGACGCGGCGGTCACGTCGAAGGTGAAAACTGCGTTGCTGAAAGACCCGGTCGTCGGCGGCCTGGCGATCGACGTCGACACCAACAAGGGCGCGGTCCGGCTCAGCGGCACCGCGAAGAGCGAAACCGAACGCGCGAAGGCCGCCGAACTCGCGCGCTCGGTCGCCGGCGTGCTGTCGGTGAAGAACGACATCGTCGTCGTCAAGTAGGCCCTAAACCCGTCCGTCGTTGCCGCGGCGTCACTTCCGATGCGCCGCGGCAGACGCGACGGTGGCGGCGCCGTTTTCCTGATCTACCCGGTCATGCGTGCGACCGGGCCGATCGGCGGGAAGCGCCCCGGCCGGCGGCACGATGCGATGGCGAGTTCGGCCGGTACGGACTGAAGCTGTCGTCGCATCCCTCGCGGTAATCGGCCCGCCGCGGCTCCAGCCGGCGAGCGTCCCGCTTGCTCAACGCTGGAACACCTGTCGCACCCCGAGTGTTCGCGCCTGTTTCAAACAGGCGCAGATCCTGAGCGGCTCCCGCCGCAAAACCCCCGTTTTCCCCTTGGCACGCGCTGTTTGGCTTCCGAAGCCGCAGTGGCTCGGTGCTTGCACTCCTGCGCTGGCGGTCGGGCGCGTTACGTCCGCGCCGCGACTTCAAGCAAAAACATGAATCCGCAGCCAAGGAGGCACGAAGGGAATGAAAGCTCGACGGTTAAAGGGGACAGCACTGGGAGTGGCGCTCGCCGCGGCCGGACTGGGTCAGGCGAACGCGGTGAGTTTCACGCAGGGCGACGCGACGATCGACATCAACGGCACGATCAACGGCTTCTACGCGCACCGCTCGGTCGAGGCGAACGGGGTCGAGACGAATAATTCGGCGCTGACGAACGGGCTGCTCCCGGGCTGGATCAATTTCGTGTTCACGACGAAGGTCGAAGGCCTCGACATTAAGGCGCACGTTGGTTTCGCGCCCGGTATCAACGACAAGTCGGACGTAGTCGGCCTGCCGAGCGATCCGGGCTGTGGCGGCGCGGTCGGGTGCGACAGCCCGTTCTCGCAGATCGACACCCGCAACCTGTACTTCCAGTTCGGCTCGAGCGATTGGGGCACGATCAAGTTCGGCCGCGACATCGGTCTCTTCGGGCAGAAGATCATCCTGGCCGACATGACGCTGCTGGGCCTCGGAGGCAACAGCTACGCGGCGACGCCGTTCAATACGACGTTCGGGATGATCGGGCACGGCTACATGTACACCGGCTTCCAGCCGCAGATCACCTACACGACGCCCGCGTGGGGCGGTTTCTCGGCGTCGGCGGGGATCTTCGATCCGAACCAGTTCGCAGGCGACGAGACCGATTCGCCGGGGTTCCAGGCGATGGCGACATATGACTGGAAGTCGAACAGCACGAGCGCGTCGCTGTGGGCGGGCGGCGTCCATCAGACCACGAGCGGCGACGGCAGCTTCGATGCGAGCGGCTTCGAACTCGGCGGCAAGTTCGGGTTCGGCAACTTCGAGGCGGTGGCCTATGGCTTCACCGGCGACGGGCTGGGGTTGGCAACGGTCGGCGCGCTGTATTTCTCGCCGTTCGAGAAGACGAGCGGCAAGGGCTACTTCGTGCAGGGCACGTACAAGTTCGGCAAGACGAAGGTCGGACTGAACTACGGCGAGAACCGCGACGACGACGGACTGCTGGCGGACACGAACCGCTTCCGCTCGGCGACGTTCGGCGTCTATCACAGCCTGAACAAGTACATCACGCTCGTCGGCGAGTTCAACCGCGAAAAGGGCATCGGCGACGACCTATTCCCGGGCGACACGAAGACGCGCACGATCTCGCTCGGCGGCATCATCTTCTTCTGATCGCGGCCGGCCCCAAGGCCGGCACGACGCCCGGCGCGCGGCGGTGCCCGAAGGGGCACGTTTCGCGCCGGTTGTCATTTAGACGGTCGGACAAGCGCACCGATGTCCGATGACGGCTTGCCGAAGGCGCGGCCGTCGGCCTTCGCCTGCGGCTCACGCCGACCTACGCCGAATCTGCCCGTCGGGGCGACGCCGAACGTAGGTCGGACTGAGCGAAGCGATGTCCGACGTCCGTAGCGCGGATCAGCCGATCCGTCCGAGCTTGCGGTAGAGCGTATTGCGGCTGACGCCGAGACGGCGCGCCGCGGCGGAGACGTTGCCGCCGACTTCGCGGATGACGGTCGCGATCGCGGCGAGCTCGATCTCGTCTAGGCTCCTCGGTTCGGGCCGGTTTTCGGCAACCGGCTGGGCCGGTGCGGCGGGGGGCCGCTGGGCGCATTCGTCGTCGCCGTCCAGCGACTGGCAGCCGAAAAGCTCCTCGGGCAGGTGCACCGGACGGATTTCGTCTTCGTCGTCGTCGAGCAGCGCGACCGCGACGCGGATCACGCTCTGCAACTGGCGGATGTTGCCGGGCCACGCGTAGCGCTCGAAGAAGCCCATCACTTCCTCGCCGATGCCGACGCCCTGCGGGCGCGTGTCGCGGGTTTCGGCATCGAGCAGCTTGCCGACGATCGAGCGGATGTCGGTGCGTTCGCGCAGCGGCGGCAGCGTCACGGTGAGGCTGTTGACGCGGTAGTACAGGTCTTCCCGGAACAGGCCCTGGCGCACGGCGTCGCGCAGCACGCGGTGCGTCGCGCACACGAGCGAGATGTCGACCGGAATCGACGCCAGCGCGCCGACGGGCGTGACGCTGCGCTCCTGCAGCACGCGCAGCAGCCGCGCCTGCATGCCGAGCGGCATGTCGCCGATCTCGTCGAGGAACAGCGTGCCGCCGTGGGCCTGCTGGATCTTGCCGATCGCGCCTTCGCGCCGCGCCCCGGTGAAGGCGCCGCCGCTGTAGCCGAAGAGTTCCGATTCGATCAGGTTCTCGGGGATCGCCGCGCAGTTGAGCGCGACGAACGGGCCGTCGCCGCGCGGGCCGCTGTTGTGGAACGCGTGCGCGAAGAGTTCCTTGCCGACGCCGGATTCGCCCTGGATCAGCAGCGGGATGTCCTTGCCCTGCACCTTGCGCGCGCGATCGAGCGCGAGTTGCAGGCGCGCGTCGCCGGTTGCGAGGCAGGCGAGTGTGAGTCGCGCCGGGCGGCCCGGGGCGGTGGCGGCCGCTTTCGCTGCGGGAGCGGGGCGGGCCGGTCCGGTCACGGCGGCTTTCGCGAGGGGCGCCGCGCGAGCCAGGACCGCTGCCGACGGAACATCGACCGCGGTGCGGCGTTGCCCATGCACCTCCACGTACACCGAATCGCCGCGCCGCAGTTCGAGCTGCGTCAGCGCGTCGCCGGCGCTCGCGGTGCGGTCGAGCAGCTGGCCGAAGCCGATCCGGAAGAGATTCGCGAACGGCACCGCGCCGTTGATCTCCGCGGGCAGGCCGAGGCAGTCGCGCGCGACGGGGTTCGCGCCGATGATGTAGCCGTCGTCGTCGAGCGCGAGCAGTCCCTCCTGCAGCGTGCCGACGTATTCCGGGCGCGAATGGAAGGCGACGCGGAGGTTCTTCGCGAAGCGTGATTCGAACAGGCGCTTTTCGAGGAGCTGCACCGACAGGCGGACGAGGCCCAGCGTGTGACGCTGCGGCACATGCGACGCGCCCGAGATGTCGAACACGCCGACGAGCTTGCCGAGCGCGTCGAAGATCGGTGCGGCGCTGCACGTCAGGAAGCCGTTGCGTTCGAGGTAGTGCTCGGCGCCGAGCACTTCGACCGCCCGGCCCTCGACGATCGCCGTGCCGATCGCGTTCGTGCCGCGCCCGTCCTCATTCCAGGAGGCGCCGGGCCGCAGCGCGACGTGCTGGGCGCGGTCAACGAAATCCGGATCGCCGAGGCTATGGAGGATCAGGCCGTCGCGGTCGGCGAGGATCACCATGCTGCCGGAGGCGCGAATCTGCTCGAACAGGTGCTCCATGATGCCGCCGGCCTGATCGAGCAGCGCGCCGCTGCGCTCGCGCGCGTCGGAAAGCTGCGTGCGGCCGACCGGGTCGAGGGCATGGCGGTCCAGATGATCGAGCCCCGCAGTGCGGCAGCGCTGCCACGAGCGCAGGACCGGCGGCGCGAGTCCGGTCTCGGGCAACTCGCCGAGCTCGAAGAAAAACCGTCGGGCAGCCACGAGCTTCTCGTCGCGGCTCTCCCGCAGTTGCGGTAAGACCCCCATCTCCTCCTCCTTGTCCCTGCAATTCTGCGCGGGCAATTTTTCTTGTACGCCCTGTGTCAAAACGTAGCACTTGGCCTGTGTTGAAGCAATCGAACTGTTCGAGTCCGTGACGGGCTGGAGCAATTTCCCTGCCAGTGCATCTCGGCGCTGATTGCGCGCTCCGGGGCACTCCGGCGTGTTCAGCCTTCGTGGCACAGCCCTTGCGAAGGGGGACGCATGCCGGCAACCGGCAGACAGAAACCAGTTAACGGAGGAGACACACGTGAACACCGACAAATCCAAGGCGACGCTGACCCGTAAACTGCGCATCGGAGCGGTGGCCGCCGCGCTTGCGGGCCTCGCGGGCCTTGCCGCAGCGCACGGCGACGTCACGCCGCAGGCCGTCGACACGTCGACGCTGAAGTCGCTCGGCGACGAATGGCAGACGGTCAATCCGTATCGCGACAACGCCGACGCGATCCGCATCGGAGATTCGGCCTATACGCAGAACTGCGCCCGCTGCCACGGCCTCGGCGCCGTGTCCGGCGGCATCGCGCCGGATCTGCGCAAACTGGACATCGAGCCCGAAACCGACGAATACTTCATCGGCCGCGTGCGCACCGGCGTCACGCGCAACGGCGCGGTGTACATGCCGCCGTTCGAGGGTACGCTGTCGCAGGAAGCGATGTGGGCCATCCGCGCCTGGCTGGAGACCGTCCGTGAAAAATGACCGCCGCCACTTTCTTGTCGCCGCGACCGCGCTGCTCGCCGGCGCGATGCTGCCGGCGCATGCCGTCGCCCAGCTCGAACTGCAGCAGGCGGGGGCGCTGCGGATCGCGGTGTATGCGAACTTCGCGCCGTATTCGGCGCGCGGCAAGGGGGTCGACATCGCGCTCGGCCAGGCGCTCGCCGAGCGCCTGGGGCTGCGCGCGGAGTTCGTCGAATTCACTGCCGACGAGAACATGAGCGACGACCTGCGCAACATGGTGTGGCGCGGCCATTACCTGGGTACGCGGCCCGCCGACGTGATGATGCACGTGCCGGTCGACGCCCATTTCGCGGCGGAGAACGACAAGGTCGAGATCTTCGCGCCCTACCATCTCGAGACGATGGCGGTCGCGCGCGACAGCGCGCGCGTGCCGCGCATTGCCGGGTCCGCCGCGAACGCCTTCGAGGTGTTCACGCGCGAGAAGATCGGCGCGGAAGTCGATACGCATGCGAGCGACTACCTGCTGCAGGTGCTCAATGGCCGCCTGCGCGACAACGTCGTCCATTTCCGCAGCGTCGCGGACGCGGTCGCCGCGCTCTCGCGTAAGGAGGTCGCCGCAGTGATGTCGACGCGCGCCCAACTCGAAGCCGCGCTGAAGGACGTCGCCGGCTACGAGATCGACGCGGTCGCGCTGGCCGAAATGCGCGTCACCGGCTGGCCCCTGGGCATGGCCGTCAAGGCCGATCACCACGAACTCGCCGCCGCGCTGTCCGGCGCGCTCGCCGAACTGCAGCGCTCGGGCGACCTCGCGCGCATCTTCGCGGCGCACGGGGTTACGCATCGGACGCCTTGATCCGACCGGGGGCAACTGGCCCCCGGGTGCCGCATCAGAAGGCCCGATTGCGCACCCCGATACTGTATCCCTTGGAAAGCGGTGTTCCGTTTTGGAGCACTCTTGCTCCGCCGCAATGGAGCAAGAGGGGCCCGATCAACTGTGTGTGCGAATCAGGCGGGCTTGGGGGCGCGCTTGACGATGCCGCGTTGCGGGTCGTAGCCCCACGCGGCGAGCGTGAAGAACAGCACGAGGCAGCCGGCGACGATCGCGAGCGACTCGCCGGCGAACTGGCCGTAGAGGGCGAAGCGGATCGCCTCGACCGCGTGCGTGAAGGGGTTCCACTGCGCGACCGCGTGGATCGCTGCGGCGCCGGATTCCTCGAGCTTCCACAGCGGGTACAGCGCGGGCGAGACGAAGAACATCGGGAAGATCACGAAATTCATCGTGCCGGCGAAGTTCTCCAGCTGGCGCACATGCACCGACAGCAGCAGGCCGAGCGCGCCGAGCATCATGCCGGCGAGCACGACGACCGGCAGCGCGTAGAGCCAGCCGCTCCACGGCACGTCGACGCCGAAGAGCGCGGCGATGACGAGAAACACGTAGGCCTGCAGCACCGACAGCAGCGTGCCGGCGAGCAGCTTCGCGAACAGCAGGTAGGCGCGCGGCAGCGGGGCGGTCAGCAGCAGCCGCATCATGCCCATCTCGCGGTCGTAGACCATCGCGAGCGAGGACTGCATGCCGTTGAACAGCAGCACCATGCCGAGCAGCCCGGGGACGATGTAGACCTGGTACGGAATGTAGGTGTCGTAGGGCGGGATGATCGACACGCCGAACACGTTCTGGAAACCGGCGGCGAACACGACGAGCCACAGCAGCGGCCGCACCAGCGCGGAGGCGAAGCGGCCGCCCTGGCGGACGAACTTGGCGACCTCGCGGCCGGCGATCGCCTGCAGTGCGAGCAGCGCATGTTGCAGTTTCATGTGCACCTCTTCGGGTTCGGACGCGGCGGCAAAGGGAAGGTCGGCAAAGGGAAGGTCGGCAAAGGGAAGATCGGCGAAGGGACGGTCGGGGAAGGGACGACCGAGGAAGACCCCTCCGGGACCGGCGGCATCAGAACGCGCAGCGGCTGTCGCGCCGGTCGAAGCCGAGCGTGTCCAGGTTCTGCGTCGGGTGCAGGAAACCGGCGATCGGCGTGCGTTCGATGACTGCGTTGTGGGTTGCGAGCAGCATCGGCTGGCGCAGCTGGTTGTCCCACGGGCGGAAGCCGAGGCGGCTGCCCTTGAAGCCGTCGAGCGTGATGTCCTCGCCCTTGATGTATTTCGCGAGCGACGGGAAGGCCGCGTTCTGCGTGCGCACGACCGCCTCGACGACGGTCTTGACCGCCATCCACGCGGCCCAGTCGGGCGCCGCCATCCGCCGCGCCGCCTGCTTTTCCAGCCGCGCGTTGAGCTGCGGCGCGCCGTGGCGCTCCCACGACCAGTGCCACGCGGTCGCCACGAGCCCTTCGCTGCCGACGACCGGACGCGGGCGCACGCTGCGGTACGGCACGCTGCGCGCGAACTCGCCATCGGCGTCGGCGACGAAGACGACGTCGTGGTCGGCGCCGGCCGTCAGCAGCGCGACGTTCCCCTGGTCGCGCTGGCGTGGATCGTTGCTCAGCACGAACGGTCGGCGCTCGGCGATCTTCAGCCCGAAACGCTTCGCCGCACGTTCGAACGCCGAGGCAAGCAGCCGGTCTTCGGGCTTCGGCCCTTCGAGCAGCAGTACCGAGCGCCACTTCTTCGACACGAGGAACTGCGCCAGCGCGTCGGCGCGCATCGCGTCGTTCGGCAGCGTGTGCAGCAGGTTCGGCTGGCACTGCTCCTGCCGCAGCGCGTCGTCGGACGCGGAGACGTTGAACAGCAGCAGGTCGCGGCCGCGCACGGCCTTCGACACGTCGGCGACGACCGGGCCGGCCGCGTCGATCAGGAAGAAGCGCACGCCGTCCTTCGCGAGGCGCTCGACCGCCGCGACGAGCGCGGCCGCGTCCGCGCCGGAAATCCGTTCGAGCGCGAACTCGGTGCCGATCGCCTGGCCGACGAAGCGCGCTTCGCGCAGCGCCACTTCCGCGCCGGCGAACGGCCGGCCGAGCGGCTGCGCGAGGCCGCGGAAAAAGAGGCGGGTTTCGTCGTAGCGCGCGTCGGGTTCGATTTCGAGGACGGCGATGCGGGTCGTCGCGGCCGCCGCGCCGGTGGCGACGCCGAATGCGAGGAACAGCCCCGCCAGCCGGCGCCCGAATGGGTTCCGCAAGAAGCGTCGCGCGCGCGTCGTTGGTTTCATCCGCGTTCTCATCAGTCGTCGATCACGACGGTATGCGGCACGCGGCCGACCGCGACCGAGCGCAGCACCTTGCGCGTGCCGGTGTCGACGACCGAGATGTCGTCGGACAGGCCGTTGGCGACGAGGAGCAGGCTTTCGTCGCGGTTCAGCGTCGCCCCCCAGGCGCGGTTGCCGACCAGCACGTAGTCCTGAACCTTGCGCGTCGCGACGTCGACGACCGCGACGTGGTTCGCGCGGCCGAGCGTGACGAAGGCGGTCTTGCCGTCGCGCGTCATCGTGATGCCGACCGGCGTGACGTCGTCGGCGCGGAAGCCCTTCGGCGTGAAGGCGACCGTTGCCTTGACCTTGTTGGTCGCGCCGTCGAGCACCGTCACCTGTCCGCCCAGTTCGCTCGTGACCCACACTTCGCCGCCGTCGGGCGTCATCGCGAAACGCCGCGGCCGGTTCGCGACGACGACGTTCGCGAAAATCTTCAGGCTCGCGGTGTCGATGACGTGGACCATGTTCGCGACCTCGGACGTCACGTACAGCCGGCGCCCGTCGGGACTCAGCCGCACCCCCTCGGGCTCCTCGCCGACCTCGATCTGCGCGGCCGGCTGGCGGGTCGCGATGTCGATCACCGACACCTGCGCGTCCTCCTCGTTCGACACGTAGAGGCGTTTGCCGTCGGCGCCGAGATCGAACATCTCGGGATCGTCGCCGACCGGGATGCTGTGGGACACCTTGAGCTGCGAAATGTCGATGACGTCGACGCGGTTCGCGTCGCTCGCGATCACGTACAACGCGGTGCGGTCTGCGCTCAGTTTCATGTCGCGCGGGCGCTTGCCGGTCGGGATCGCCTTCACGACCTGCCAGGTCCGGCTGTCGAGCACGGTGACCGCATTGTCGTTCTCGCTGCTGACGAAAACGTAGCCGGTGCCCTTCGCGCCGGCCGGCGCGGCGGCGAGGGCGAGGGCCAATGCTGCGAACACGGTGCGGATGCGCATTACGGTCGGTCTCCTGTCGCTGTGTCGAACATGCGCGGTCGGCTTCAGTCGGCGCCCGCGCCGGTGATTTCGAGGAAGGCCTCGGCGAGCGTCGGCTTGCCGGCGGCGCGGGCGAGTTCCGCCGGGCGGCCCTGGGCGACGACGCTGCCCCGGTGCAGCACGATGACGCGGTCGGCGGCCTCGGCCTCGTCGACGAGGTGAGTCGCCCACAGCACGCCGACGCCGCGCGCGCGCAGCGCCAGCACTTCGTCGAGCAACTGGCGGCGCGACGCCGGGTCGAGGCCGACCGTCGCCTCGTCCATCAGCAGCACCGCCGGTTCGTGCACCAAGGCGCGCGCGAGTTCGACCTTGCGGCGGTTGCCGCCGCTCAGCTCGCGCACGGGATCGCGCGCGCGCTCGGCGAGGCCGAGGCGTTCGAGCGCGTCGCCGATGCGCTCGCGCGCGCGTCGCCCGCCGAGTCCGTGCAGGCTCGCGTGGAACTTCAGGTTCGCCGCGACGCCGAGGTCGAGATCGAGCGTCGGCTGCTGGAACACGACGCCGATCGCCGCGAGCGCCGCGACCGGTTCGTCGCGGATGTCGTGGCCGGCGACGCGGACGCGCCCCGAATCGGCGTTGAAGAGTCCCGTCAGCAGCTGGAACAGCGTGCTCTTGCCGGCGCCGTTCGGCCCGAGCAGGGCGACGAACTCGCCGCGCGACACGTGCAGGCTCACGCCCCGCAGCGCTTCGCGCGCGCCGTAGGACTTGCGGACGTCGTCGAGGCGCAGCAGCGGTTCCTCGTTCGCGGGCGGCCGGCTGCCGGCCGCTTCGGCCGTCGCGACGGCCTTCGATCCCGCGTTCAGGTCGGTCATCGGCAACTCCCGCCGCCGCTGCCGCAGCCTGCGTTCCGCTCGGCGCCCGCCGGTTGCGCGAGGCCGGCGAGCAGTTGCGGGTGCTGCGCCAGCAGCGCCGCGTGTACCGCCTGCACCGCGGGGTCGGCGGGCAGGCGCGGACGCCGCAGCGTGACGACGACTTCGAGGACGACGCGGCCGGGCGCCGCGGACAGGAAGCACACGCGGTCCGCGAGGGCGAGCGCCTCGTGCAGGTCGTGCGTGACGAAGAGCACCGTGCACCGGCAGCGCTGCCACAGCTCGACGAGCATCGCGCGCAGCCGGTCCGCGGTCGGCACGTCGAGCGACACGAAGGGCTCGTCCATCAGCAGCAGCTTGGGCTCGATGACGAAGGCGCGCGCGAGCGCGACGCGGCGCTGCATGCCGCCCGACAGATGGCCGGGGAACGCGTCCATGACTTCGCCGAGCCCCATCGCGGCGAGCAGTTCGCGCGCGCGGCGCTCGGCCGCCGCCGACGGGCCGGCGACGAGCGTGACGTTCTCGAGCACCGTGAGCCACGGCATCAGGCGCGGCTCCTGGAACATGAAGCCGGTGCCGGCGCCGGGCGGCGCGCCGCCGATGCTGACGCGGCCCTCGACATCGCGGTCGAGGCCGCCGACGACGTTGAGCAGCGTCGTCTTGCCGCATCCCGACGGGCCGACGATGCAGACGAATTCCCCTGGCGCGGCGTTCAGGTCGAGCCCGGCCAGCGCGACGTGGGGCCGGCCGCCGCGGTCCGCGAAGGATTTTCTCCCGATTGCGATTTCAAGCATCCGTCTCACCCCCGCCAGCGCGTCAGGCGCCGCTCGAGCGGTCGCAGGCCCGCCGCCTCGACGATCAGCACAATCGCGGCGAAGACCAGCGTGTAGGCGAGGATGCCCGCGATATCGAAAAACTGGAAGAACAGGTTGAGCTGAAAGCCGATGCCGTTGCTGCGGCCCAGCAGTTCGACGACCAGCACGATCTTCCAGATCAGCGACAGCCCGGTGCGCGCGGCCGCCATCAGGTACGGATAGAGCTGCGGCAGATAGACCCGGGTCAGCGTCCGCGCGCGCGGCAGGCGGTAGGCGTGCGCGACCTGCATCAAGCGGCGGTCGACGGCGCGCGCGCCTTCGCGCACCGTCACGATGACCGTCGGGATCTTGTTCACCGCGACCGCGACGATCGCCGCCGCGTCGTTGAGGCCGAACCACACGTAGCACAGGATGATCGTGACCAGCGCCGGGATGTTGAGCCCGAGCACCAGCCAGCCGTCGAGCAGCAGGTCGAGCCGCGGCCAGCGGCCCATCGCGATGCCGATCACGGTGCCGATCGCCATCGCCAGCACGAAGCTCACCGCGACCCGCCCGAGCGTGATCGCGAGATGGAAGGGCAGCGCGAGCGATCGCGTCTCGTCGATGACGCGGCCGAACACGACCGCCGGCGCCGGGAGCGCGGGGCTGGCGAGCCACGCGGCGGCGACCTGCCACAGCGCGACGAAGGCGAGCAGCGACGTGACGCGCAGCCAGCCGTCGCCGCGCGGCATCCACGCTTTCGGCGAGGCCTCTTTGCGCGACTCCGGCAGCGGCAGCATCGCGCCCTGGTCGGCGCCGATCTTCACCGCGCCGCCCCGTGCCAGAAGGTGCCCGCGGGCAGCGACGTCGCCGGGCCGACCAGTTCGGCGCCGCCTTCGTTGGCGAGGATCTCGAACACCCGCCGTGCATTGCGCTCGGCCTGCACTTGATTGTCGCCCGGGATCCCGTCGCGGAAGCCCTGCCGCAACGCCGCGAGCGTCGCGTCGTCCTCGGCGCGCGTCAGCGGCCGCAGCTCTTCCCAGACCGCGTCCGACTCCCGCATCAGCTGCTTCGCGCGCGCGGACGCGCGCAGGAAGCCTTCAAGCGCCGCGCGGTTGCGCGCGGCCCATTCTTCGCGGAATACCCAGCCCAGCATCGGCAGATCGCCTTCGACGCCGAGCGAGCGCAGGATCTCGTCGAGGCCGACCAGTTCGCGCATCCCGGCCGCCTGCAGGCGCGCGGCGTAGTGCCAGAAGTTGAGCACCGCCGGCAGTTCGCCCTTGAGCATCAGCGCGTTGAGCAGCGGCGGGGCGCCGAAGTCGGGTTTGACGAGTTGCGCCGCGTCCTCGCCGAGCGTGCGGCGGGCGTGGGCGCGCAGCAGCAGCCAGCTCTTGTCGAGCGCGCCGCCGGCGACGCCGAGGCGCCTGCCGCGCAGGTCGGCGAGCGAGCGCACGCCGGCGTCGGGTCGCACCATCACGCTGCCGATCGCGCGCGAGTACGGCACGAACGCGAAGTCCCGCCCTTCGGCGCGCTGCCTCGCGACCCAGATCCAGTCATTGACGACGACATCGACCGCGCCGCCCTGGATCGCGACGCTCGCCGCGTCCTTCAGCGCCAGCGGGACGATCTCGAGCCGCACGCCTTCGCGCTCGGCGAGCCCCATGCGCTGCATCACGTCGAGCTCCCAGCTCACGGTGCCGTATTGCAGGACGCCGATGCGGATCGTCGCCGGGTCGGCGGCCGCGGCTGGCGATGCGAACGGCGCGAGCAGCACGGCGAGCATCAGGATGCGCGCAAGGCAGGCTTTCATGCCCGTGTCTCCATCGTTGTCGTTGTCCGGCGTCGGGCGCCGGTGAAGGAGGGGGAATGCACGAAACGGGCCGGGCGGCCGGAGCGGGAGAGACACGCGGACGCGGGGCCTCGCGCGTGCCGTTGTGGAACACCTGTTCCGAAACGTGACAGTACGTGCGCCGGCGCCGGTGCGGCCCGACCGGTCAGGGCGCGCGACGCGGCGGCATCCCAAACGCGGTCGGGCTGCCTGGTCACAAGGCGTTCCACGCGTAGCGCACGCCGATCCACGCGCTCCGCGGCGCACCGGGCGCGATGAACTGCTCGTGACGCCATTGCTCCGGATCCGTCGCGAAGGCGCTGCCGGCCCCAACGAACGGATTTTCGGCGAGCGCGCCGGCGGTCGCGTAGCGCCGGTCGAACACATTGTCGATGCGTCCGAAGACGGTCCAGCCCCGGGCCAGTCGGTAGTCGGCGTTCAGGTTCACGACCGCGTAACCCGGCACTTTGCCGCGTCCGCCGAACTCGGCGTCGGGGCGGTGGCGGTTGTTCTCGTTGCCGCGCACGTAGCGGCTGGAATACGCGACGAGATCGGCGCCCACCCGCAATGCATCGTCGGCGCGCCACACGACGCCGAGCTTCAGGTTGTGCCGCGGCAGGCCGGGCATGCGGTCGCCGCGCCCGACCCGGATCTCGTCGTCGGGACAGCCGCCTTCGCCTTCGGTGCTGTTGTTCTCGGCGAGCAGGCACGCGGAGGACTGGAACGTGGCGTCGAGGAAGGTGTAGTTCGCGCGCCAGTCGAACCTGCCCGCGGTGCCGGTGAGTCCGGCTTCGACGCCTTCCCGGCGGGTGCGGCCGAAGTTCGTGAAGTAGCCCATGCTGCCGCCGGTGCCGACGAACAGGATGTCGTCGCGGTTGGTGCTGCGGAACACGCCCGCGTTCCAGCGCGTGCTGTCCGTGAGCGTGCCGCGCACGCCGGCTTCGAAGGTGCGCGTGACGACCTGGCGGAGGAAGGGATCGGCGGCCATCGCGTTCGGCAGGCTGCACGGGTTTTCCGGGTCGGCGCAGCCGAGCTCGATCGGCGTCGGCGCGCGATTGCCTTGTGAGAAGCCGGCGTACAGCGTCGTCTGCGGCGTCGCCTGCCAGGTCGCACCGAGCGCCGGATTGAGTTTGCGGTAGGTGAAGTCGCCGTTGAGCGCGTCGCCCATGCGGTCGCGGTTGATCACGCGGGTATGGTTGAATCGCAGCGATCCGGTCAGATGCAGACCCGGCGCGAGCATCACGGTGTCGGTCGCAAAGAGGCCGCTGCTGCGGGTGCGTCCGAGCAGGCGGTTGACCGCTTCCTCGTCCTCGTCGGCGTCGATTCCCCGGTCCGCCGTCAGCTCGCCGTCCTGTTCGCTCTGCCGGAAGTCCGCCCGGCCGCGGTCGTGGGAGACGCCGACCGCGAACTGATGGGCCCCCGCGATGCGGCTCCACTGTGTCGCGAAGCCCGCCGCGCGCTGCTCGCTGCGGGTGCGATTGAGGACGCCGCTGTCCGGTTCGTCGCCGGCCGGGAAGCCGTCGTCCGCCCAGTCTTCGAAGTCGTCCTCGTACTCGTCGTTGCCGTCGCCGTTCAGCGTGCGCGTCAGCGTTCGGCGCAGGTAGGCGGTCGCGGCGATGCGGTCCTGATCGCCGAGCCAGTGACTGCCGGTGAGCGCCAGCAGCGTGCTGCGGTTCCTCGTCTGGTCGGGGTGGGTGAAGACGGCGTCGTGCCGGTCGCGCTCCATGCTCTCGGGCACGAGGCCGTTGCCGATGAGGTCGGTGTCGGCGTGCGCGAGCGTCAGCGCGAGGTCGGTTTCGGCGCGGGTCCAGGCGAACTTGCCGAATACCTGTCCGACTTCCGACGGCGAGTGATCGCGCCTGCCGTCCTCCTCCATGCCTTCCGCGGCGAGATACCACGACAGCTCGTCGCGCCGGCCGCCGTGCTCGATCGTCCCACCGCGGCGGTCAAAGGAGCCGCCGTAGAGTTCGGCTTCGCCGCCCGGGTGGGTGTCGCCGCGCTTCGTGGTGATCGCGATCGCGCCGCCGAGGGTGTTGAGGCCGTAGAGCGGGTTCGATCCCGGCACGAGGACGACGGTGTCGATCGCCGCCTGCGGGATCAGGTCCCAGTTCACGACGTCGCCGAAGGCTTCATTCACGCGCACGCCGTCGAGGAACACCGACAGGCCCTGCGGCGTCCCGAGCAGCGGCGACGCGGAGAAGCCGCGGTAGTCGAGGTCCGCCTGGTAGGGATTGCCCTGGATCTCGTTCACGCTGACGCCGGGAAGCATGCGCTGCAGATCCTCGGCCAGCGACGCTCCGCCGGCGGCTCGCAGCGCCGGGGCGTCGAGGATCTGGACGTTGCCGGGCACCTGATCCTTCGGCAGTTCGAGGCCGGGCAACGGCGTGGCGCCGACCACCTCCACCGGCGGAAGCTGCGCTTCGGCGGCGCCGGGTTCGGCGGCGTGGACTTCGCCGAGGGGACCGAGGGCCGCGATCAGGGGCGCGAGCGCCCATCGCGACGCGAGACGGATTTCATGCAGCATCGGTCTGCACCTGGATTCAGTGACAAAAAAACGGGCGGCCGGAGCCGCCCGCGAGCTCGCCCGTGGGGTAGAGGAGGGACGGAGCGAGGGAGAAAAACTTCCGCACCGGACCGGGCAGCGCCCCGGCCCGGCGAAACGCCCGGCTCAGAAGAAACCGAGCGCGTTCGGGCTGTAGCTGACGAGCAGGTTCTTCGTCTGCTGGTAGTGGTCGAGCATCATCTTGTGCGTTTCGCGGCCGATGCCGGATTCCTTGTAGCCGCCGAAGGTCGCGTGCGCCGGGTAGGCGTGGTAGCAGTTCGTCCACACGCGCCCGGCCTTGATCGCACGGCCCATGCGGTAGGCGACGCTGCCGTCGCGCGACCACACGCCGGCGCCGAGGCCGTACGGCGTATCGTTCGCGATCTCGAGCGCTTCGGCCTCGTCCTTGAAGGTCGTCACGGCGAGCACCGGTCCGAAGATCTCCTCCTGGAAGATGCGCATCTTGTTGTGGCCCTTGAACAGCGTCGGCTGGATGTAATAGCCCTCCGACAGCTCGCCGCCGAGATGCGCGCGGTCGCCGCCGATCAGCAGTTGCGCGCCTTCCTCGCGGCCGACGTCGAGGTAGGACAGGATCTTGTTCATCTGCGCGGTCGAGGCCTGCGCGCCCATCATCGTCTCGGTGTCGAGCGGACTGCCCTGCTTGATCGCCTTCACGCGCGCGAGCACGCGGTCCATGAACTTGTCGTACATCGACTCCTGGATCAGCGCGCGCGACGGGCAGGTGCACACTTCGCCCTGGTTGAACGCGAAGAGCACCATGCCTTCGACCGCCTTGTCGAACAGCGCGTCGTCGGCGTTCGCGATGTCGGCGAAGAAGATGTTCGGCGACTTGCCACCGAGTTCGAGCGTCGCGGGGATCAGGTTCTGCGCCGCCGCCTGCGCGATCACGCGGCCGGTCGCGGTGGAGCCGGTGAAGGCGACCTTCGCGATGCGCTTGCTCGTCGCGAGCGGCATCCCAGCTTCGCCGCCGAAGCCATTGACGACGTTGAGCACGCCCGGCGGCAGCAGGTCGGCGATCAGCTCGACCAGCACGAGGATGCTGACCGGCGTCGATTCGGCCGGCTTCAGCACGACGCAGTTGCCGGCGCCGATCGC
>NZ_JAKFEF010000005.1:0-63853 GCF_036675785.1 Aromatoleum sp. | reverse complement strand
GCATGACAAAACAATGAGGGGAAAACCATGAGCGGCACCTTCACAAAGGCGATGGCTCGCAACATCTTCTACGGCGGGACGGTATTTTTCTTCCTGCTGTTGCTGGCCTTGACTTTCGATACCACGAGCGGGCTGCATAAGACCGACAACAGCGCGAACCTGACGCCGCAAGTCGTCGCGGGCAAGCACATCTGGGAGACGCGCAACTGCATCGGATGCCATACGCTGCTCGGCGAAGGCGCCTATTTCGCACCGGAACTCGGCAACGTCTATCCCCGCCGCGGTCCGGATTTCATCAAGGCGTGGATCAAATCCCAGCCCACCGGTGCTCCGGGACGACGTCAGATGCCGCAGTTCCACCTGACGGACCAGGAACTCGACGACCTCGTCGCCTTCCTGAAGTACACGTCCGAGATCAATGCCCAGAAATGGCCTCCCAACATCGAGGGTTGAGCGCAGCGAATCGATAATCTCTAGGGGATAACGAACCATGAAATACACATCTCAATCGGTCGCGCTGCCATATTTCGTAGCGGCGATCGGTCTTTTCGTCGGCCAGATCGTGTTCGGTCTGGCGATGGGCCTGCAGTACATCGTCGGGGACTTCCTGTTCCCGGAAATCCCGTTCAACGTCGCGCGGATGGTCCACACCAACCTGCTGATCGTGTGGCTGCTGTTCGGCTTCATGGGCGCGGCGTATTACCTGATCCCGGAAGAAACCGAAACCGAGCTGTACAGCCCGAAGCTCGCGCTGCTCATGTTCTGGATCTTCCTGATCGCCGGCGCGGCGACGATCCTCGGCTACCTGCTCGTCGACTACAACACGCTCGCCGAATACACCGGGAACAACATCCTCGCAACAATGGGACGGGAGTTCCTCGAACAGCCGCTGCTGACGAAAATCGGCATCGTCATCGTCGCGCTGGCCTTCCTGTTCAACATCAGCATGACGATGTTGAAGGGCCGCAAGACGGTGATCAGCATCGTCATGCTGCTCGGGCTGTGGGGTCTCGCGGTCTTCTTCCTGTTCTCGTTCTACAACCCGGGCAACCTGGTCAAGGACAAGTTCTACTGGTGGTGGGTGGTGCACCTGTGGGTCGAAGGCGTCTGGGAACTGATCATGGCCGCGATGCTCGCCTTTGTGCTCATCAAGGTCACCGGCGTCGACCGTGAAGTGATCGAGAAGTGGCTGTATGTCATCATCACGCTGGCGCTCGTCACCGGCCTGATCGGTACCGGCCACCACTACTTCTGGATCGGCACGCCGGGGTACTGGCAGTGGTGGGGTTCGGTGTTCTCGGCGCTGGAACCGATCCCGTTCTTCGCGATGACCGTCTTCGCGTTCAACATGGTGAACCGCCGCCGTCGCGAGCATCCGAACAAGGCTGCCGTGCTGTGGGCGCTGGGCACCGGCGTGATGGCCTTCCTTGGTGCCGGCGTGTGGGGCTTCCTGCACACCCTCGCCCCGGTGAACTTCTACACGCACGGTTCGCAGATCACCGCCGCGCACGGTCACATGGCGTTCTACGGCGCCTACGTGCTGGTCGTGCTGACGATGATCAGCTACGCGATGCCGCTGCTGCGCGGTCGCGCGGCGAACGGTCAGCGTGCCCAGGTGTGCGAGATGTGGGCGTTCTGGCTGATGACGATCTCGATGGTCTTCATCACGCTGTTCCTCACCGCGGCCGGCATCCTGCAAGTGTGGCTGCAGCGCGTCTCCGACACGCCGATGCCCTTCATGCAGGTGCAGGACCAGATCACGCTGTTCTACTGGATGCGTCTGTGGGCCGGCGTGGTGTTCGCGGTCGGCTTGGTGACCTACGTGGTGAGCTTCTTCGTCAAGGGCGAAAGCAAGCCGCTGATCACCCCCTGAGCCTGCGTTTCACCCTGATTTGAAAGGGACTGCGGGGCGGCGTTTGCCGCCCCGTTTTTATTGGTGAAAGCGGGAATCCGTGTCGTTACACATGCACTCCCTCAATTAACCAGAATCAAGGTTAGGGCGTGCCGCCGTTCGTAGACTGGCTCCATGGAAACCTGCTACGAAAATTCGATGACAGCCCCCGCCGCCGTAACAGCCCTGCCGGGCCCGATCGGACGCCGCCTCCCGGGCGACCTCGCGATCTGGTTCTTCATCCTCGCCGAACTGCTCGCATTCGGCGTGTTCTTCCTCGCCTACGCCTTCACCCGCGCGAACCACGTCGAACTGTTCAACACCGAACAGCTCACGCTCGATCGCATGTCGGGCGCGATCAACACGGTGCTGCTGCTGACGTCGAGCTTCCTCGTCGTGCGCGCGGTGCAGATCGCCGAATCGGGCCGCAGCCGTGCCGCGGCGCCGTGGCTCGCCGGCGCGTTCGCGTGCGGCGCCGGCTTCGTCGTCGTCAAGATCTTCGAATACGCAGCCAAAATCGGCGCCGGCGTGACCCTGTCGTCGAGCACCTTCTACATGTTCTATCTGTCGCTGACGTTCTTCCACTTCATGCACGTGATCCTCGGCATGGTGATCATCGCGGCGATGTGGAATGGCGCCCGCACCGGCCGCTACGGCCCGGACAACATGAACGGCATCGAGACCGGGGCGGCCTACTGGCACATGGTCGATCTCGTGTGGCTGATCCTGTTTCCGCTGATCTACGTGATGCGCTGAGAGGTACCGAAATGGAAAACGCTACCGTTGCACAACATGGCTCGTCGCACGGCAGCCCGCGCCGCGCCACAATTATCTGGATCGTCCTGCTCCTCGCGACCGGGACGACCTGGACCATCGGCGAACGCCTCGATGCCGGGCCGATGGTCGTCGGCCTGCTGTTCACGATCGCTTTCGGCAAGGGCGCGCTGATCATCCTCGACTACATGGCGCTGCGTCGCGCGCCGCTGCTGTGGCCGCTGGTCACGCTCGGCTGGATGATCGTGGTCTGCTCGGTGATCGGGCTGGCATACTGGAAAGGACTCGCGGCATGAAAATGGAAACGCTTCCGATGGAAATCCCGTTCTACGAGCCGGCGGGCGACGAGATCAGCGTCTTCGAGCACGCGTGGAAGAACCGCCTGCCGCTGCTGATCAAGGGGCCGACTGGCTGCGGCAAGACGCGCTTCGTCGCGCACATGGCGGCGAAGCTGAAGCTGCCGCTCTACACGGTGGCCTGCCACGACGACCTCACGGCCGCCGACCTCGTCGGCCGTCACCTGATCGGCGACGGCCAGACGGTGTGGTGCGACGGCCCGCTCACGCGCGCGGTGCGCGAAGGCGGCATCTGCTATCTCGACGAAGTCGTCGAAGCGCGCAAGGACACGACCGTCGTGCTGCACCCGCTTGCCGACGACCGGCGCATCCTGCCGATCGACCGCACCGGCGAAATCCTGTCGGCGCCGCCGTCGTTCATGCTCGTCGTATCGTACAACCCGGGCTATCAGAACCTGCTGAAAGGGATGAAGCCGTCGACGCGCCAGCGCTTCGTCAGCCTGCGTTTCGACTTCCCGGCGAACGCGCGCGAAGAGTCGATCCTGATCGGCGAATCGGACTGCACGCCGGATCTCGCGAAGCGGCTCGTGTCGATCGCGCACGCGCTACGCACGCTGAAGGACCAGGACCTCGAGGAAGCGGCGAGCACGCGCCTGCTCGTCTATGCGGCGCTTCTCGTTCGCGACGGCATGGACCCGGTCACCGCGTGCCGCGCGGCGATCGTCGAGAGCCTGACCGACGATCCCGAAGTCGCCGACGCGCTGATGGAAGTCGTGTCGGCGACCTTCGGGCGCTGAGGAAGCTTTCGTTCGCGGTCCGCTTCGACTGGCAGGAGGCCCTGCGATGCCCGCCCCGGAACCCGATCTGCTGAAGGAGGACATGCCGGGACCGACCCTTGCGGTCACGGCCGAGGCGCTGTTTCTCGCCAACCTGATGATCATTCCGGGCGTCGCCTTCGTCGTGCTCGTCGTGCTGTGGTGGCGCCACCGCGAAGGGCCCGCGCTGGTACGCAACCACCTGCGGCAGACGGTCGCGGCGAGCCTGTGGGGCGGCATGCTGCTCGTCGGTGTCACCATCGCCGTGCTCCTGCTCGGCGGCTTCATGAATCCGTGGTCGTGGGTCGTCAGCGTAATCTATTTCGTCTGCTTCCACGCGATGCTGATCCTGTTCGGCGTCATTGGCCTGAACCGCGCGATGCTCGCCCGCCCCTACCGCTTTCCGGTCATCGGACCGAAGCTCGTCGACTGAATCATGAACGCTCCGCAGCTCCAGCCTCTTTCGCCCGCCGTCCCGCCGCTGTCGGCCCCCGCCGACGAGCCGCGAGCGCGCAAGGCGTCGCCCCGCCGCGTCATTCCGATCGCGCCGGCGAAGCCGCTCGGCCACAACCGCACGCAAAAAAAGCGCATCGCGTTCCAGGTCGCGTTCTTCACGCTGTTCATCCTCGCGCCGGTGTTCGACCTCTTCCGCTACGACCTCGACGCGGGCCACGCGTGGCTGCTCGGGATGGAATGGCGGCTCGGGCTCGACGACTTCATCGCCGGGCGCATCGGCGCGCTCGAAGCCGGTTGGAACGTGATGTTCCGCCTCTTCGTGCCGATCTTCGTCGGCGCGGGCGGGTTCTTGTGGGTGTCATGGAAATGGGGGCGCCTGTACTGCGGCTGGCTGTGCCCACATTTCTCGGTCGTCGAGACGATCAACAAGCTGATGCAGAAGGCGTCGGGCAAGCCCAGCGTGTGGGTCAAGGAGCCGCTGCCGCCGTGGAAGGCCGACGGCACGCCGTGGCGCCCCGACGCGCGCTGGTGGCTCGTCGTCGTTCCCGCCGCGCTGTTCTTCGCGTTCCTGTGGGCGATGGTGTTCCTGAGCTACCTGCTGCCGCCCGCCGAGGTCTACGGCAATCTCTTCGGCGGCGATTTCACGCGCAACCAGGCGATCTTCCTGTCGGCCGCGACGAGCGCGCTGACGATGGAATTCCTGTTCGCGCGCCATCTCTTCTGCCGCTACGCATGCGCAGTCGGGCTGTTCCAGAGCCTCGCATGGATGAGCAACCGCAACGCGATGGTCGTCGGCTTCCAGCGCAAGCGCGCCGTCGACTGCGCGAGCTGCCTGCCCGACCGGCAGTCGGCGTGCGACGCGGTGTGCCCGATGCGCCTGACGCCGCGCAACATCAAGCGGCTGATGTTCACCTGCACGCAATGCGCGCAGTGCGTCGAAGCCTGCGAACAGAGCCAGCGCGACAACGCGCAGGGCCCGCTGCTGCAGTGGGTCGCCAACGAGGCGGCACGCCAGAACGAGGCCGGGTTCCGTTCCGGCAAGGAGCGCTAGCAAATGGAAGAACTCGTCGGAAAAGTCTGGCATCGCTGGGTCACGCGCACGGCAATGGGCAACCATCCGGACGCCGTCGTGAAACTGAAGGAGATCGAGCGCACCGCCGGCGTGTTCTTCCGGGCGCTCGGCGGCGACCCCGGCTTGCGCGTCGCCGCGGCGACCGACGACGAGCACGGCGCGCGCCGCGGCCTGCTCAAGCGCATCGCCGGCGCCGGCGAACGGGCCGCGAGCGCGCGGATGGACGCATCGACGCTGCGCCTGCCGCCCGAGATCGACGCCTTTCCCGAGCGCGCGCTGAACCGCGACCTCTACCTGTGGCTCGCCGCGCTCGCCGCCGCGCACAACGCCGTCGAAGCCTGCGGCGTCGAAGAGGCCGACGACGACTTTCGCCGCAACCAGTTCGCGACCTGCGCCGCGCTCCACACTTGGCCCGGCCTCGAACCGCGTTACCGGCGCCTCGTCGCGGCCTACCTGCCGACGCGGCCTCGTCCCGCAAAGCTACCCGCGGCCGAAGCCGAACGCGAGCGCGCGATTCAGCAGGCGCTCGAAGCCCCCGGCACCGTCTTCGCGCTGCCTGCCGTGCCGCAAGGCGCGCCGCCCGCGCTGCCGGTTTCGCTGTGGCTGACCGGCTCGCTGGCGGCGACCGGCACTTTCCGGCGCACGACCGACGCCGACCCCGAACAGACCGCCGACGGCGGCCCGCCGGCGTTCAACGAAAAGGAGCGCCACGCCCACCGCGCCGAGCAGGTCGACATGCCGAAGGAGAAGAACGGCCTCTTGATCTTCTTCCGCGCCGAAAGCCTGCTCGCGGTCGCCGAGTTCCTGCGCATCAACCGCCCGACCGACGACGACCCCGACCCGAACGCGGCCGACGCGGCGAAAGACCTCGACCACCTGTCCCTGACGCAGGACAAGGACCGCGTGGCGTCGAAAGTCCGCTTCGACCTCGACTTGCCGTCCGCGGCCGAGGACGACATCGTACTCGGCCCGGGCATCCCGCTGCCCGAATGGGATTACCGCAAGGGCATCCTGCTCGACGATCACGTCCGCCTCGCCGAGATGGCCGCGCGCGACGCCCCGCCGTGCCCGCTGCCCGAGCCGCTGCGCCGCACCGCCCGCCGGTTGCACCAGCAGTTCGCCGCGCTGCAGCCGGGCCGACGCTGGATCAAGGCGCAGCAGGACGGCAGTGAACTCGACGTCGACGCGGTCGTCCGCGCGCAGACCGACCGCGCCGTCGGCCGCCACCCGTCCGACCAGCTGTGGCTCTCGCTCGAAAAGCGCGAGCGCGACCTCGCGTGCATGGTGCTCGCCGACCTGTCGCTGTCGACCGACAGCTGGGTGTCGAGCGACGCGCGCGTCATCGACGTGATCCGCGACGCGCTGCTGCTGTTCGGCGAAGCGCTCGGCGCGACCGGCGACCGGTTCGCGCTCGCCGGCTTCTCGTCGGTCAAGCGCAGCCAAGTGCGCTTTCACCGCCTGAAGGACTTCGGCGATCGCTTCGACGATCGCATCCGCGGCCGCATCACCGCGATCAAACCGGGCTACTACACACGACTCGGCGCGGCAGTCCGGCGCGCGAGCCAGCTTCTCGCCGCCGAGCAAGCCGCGCGGCGCATCCTGCTGATCCTGTCCGACGGCAAGCCGAACGACCTCGATCTGTACGAGGGCCGTTACGGCATCGAGGACACCCGCGTCGCCGTCAGCGAAGCGCGCAAGCAGGGCCTCGTGCCCTTCTGCGTGACGATCGACCGCGAAGGCGCAGGCTACCTGCCGCACCTCTTCGGCCCGGCCGGCTACGCGGTGATCCGCAAGCCGGAAGAGCTTCCCGCCCGACTACCGCTTTTCTATGCCCAGCTGACACGGTGAACCATGCCCGTGATCGAATGCCCCTTCGAACTGCACCGCCCCGCCGCGCCGGCTGACACTCCGACGCCCGCCCCGCACCCGGACGACCGCCTGTGCAGGCTGCTCGCGCACGTCCCGCTGCTGAGCGGTTTCTCGGCGGCGGAACTCGCCCGCTTCGCGCACGGCGTGCGCGAGCAGGCGGTCGAGCGAGGGACCGTCCTGTTCCACCGTGGCGACCCGTGCCACGGCTTCCACCTCGTGCTGTGCGGGCAGGTGAAGCTCGCGTTCACGTCGTCCGAAGGGCACGAGAAAGTCATCGAGATCATCCGCCCCGGCCAGAGCTTCGGCGAAGCGGTGATGTTCATGGAGAAGCCCTACGTGGTCATGGCGCAGGCGCTGACCGACTGCAAGCTGCTGCATATCGCGAAAAGCGTCGTGTTCGACGAAATGGACCGCGACCCGCTGTTCTGCCGCAAGATCATCGCCGGCCTGTCGCAGCGCCTGCACCAACTGATCGCCGACGTCGGAACTTATTCGATGCAGTCCGGCCGGGACCGCATCGTCGGCTACCTGCTGCGCGAGGAGGAACTCGGCGGCGAAACGGGTTCGAGCGGGCGCGTGTCCGTGCGCCTGCCGACCAGCAAGGGGACGATCGCGTCGCGCCTGAACCTCACGCAGGAACACTTCTCGAGGATCCTCCACGAACTGACGGAGGCCGGTCTGATCAGCGTCGAAGGCCGCGTCATCCACATCCTCGACATCGAGAAACTGCGGACGACGCAGGCCCGTTTCTGACGCGGCGCCATGCATTCAGGCCGCCGTTCCCGAGCCGCCCGTCTATTCCGAAAGTACTAGTCGTCCGAGGCAGACTGGGGAATAATCGGCAGGAGACCAAACGAAAATAATTATCATGCCCGCACAGGAAACCTGGCAGGAATTCGCTTCGGCCGCCGCGCGCCACGCGAGCAGGCTCCATCTGTCGTCGGTCGCCGGAAAGATGCGCGGCGTGCATCGCTACATCCGCGAACGTCACCCGGCCGTCCAGCGGATCGCCCTCGCGCTCTACGATTCCGAATCGGGACTGCTCAAGACCTTCGCCGACAGCGCTGACAGCGGCACCGGGCCCAACGGCTTCACTTGCCGCCTGCAGGATGCGCCCTGCCTCGTCGCGATCGCCGAGCGCGGCCAGGCCCAGGTGCTCGACGATCTGGACACGAAAATCGCACCCGCTTCGGGTCGCGCAGGCTGGCCGCGCGACGAACGGTACGGGTCGACGCTGACCCTGCCGCTGCGCCAGGACGATCGGCTGCTCGGCTTCCTGTTCTTCGACTCCCGCGAGCGCGGCGCCTTCTCCGAACAGGTCGTCGCGGACCTGCTCCCCTCCGGACAGCTGATCGGCATGATCGTAATGCAGGAACTGTCGACGATCCAGATGCTCGTCGCCGGCCTGCGGCTCGCGAGCGAATTCGCCCACGTCCGCGACCTCGAGACCGGCGCCCATCTCGACCGCATGGCTCGCTACGCGCGGCTGATCGCACGCGAACTCGCACCGACGCATCGGCTGTCCGACGAGTACGTCGAACGTGTCTTCCTGTTCGCAGCCCTTCACGACATCGGCAAGGTCGGCGTCCCCGACCGCATCCTGCTCAAACCCGGCCGGCTCGACGACAAGGAGCGCGAGCTGATGCGCGAACACGTCGCGGTCGGCATGCAGATGGCCGAGCGCCTGATCGACGAATTCGGCCTCGCAAACTTTGCGAACATCGGCATGCTGCGCAACATCGTCAGCGCGCACCACGAACGCATGAACGGCAGCGGCTATCCGCACGGCCTCGCCGGCGATGACATCCCGCTCGAAGCCCGCATCGTCGCAACCGCCGACGTCTTCGACGCGATCGTCTGTTCGCGCAGCTACAAACCAGCCTGGACTCTCGACCTGGCATACGAGGAAATTGCCCGCATGTCGGGAGACCATCTGTACCCGCCGGCTGTCGCCGCGCTCCTCGATTGCCGCCCGGAAGTAGAAACGATCTACAACCGCTATCAGGAAACGCGGCTCCCGCCCCACTAATTCCCGGCTCGCCGCGCGCCGCCTCCCGCGCCTGCCCTCCGCCCGCTTTCAGCTATAATCCCGCCCGCGCCGGCATAGCTCAGTTGGTAGAGCAACCGCCTTGTAAGCGGTAGGTCATCTGTTCGAGTCAGATTGTCGGCACCAGTGACACCCGAATTCAGCCCGGCCCGCGCGCCGGGCTGAATGCTTTCCGACGCCCTCGTCCGCTTCGCGCTTAAGCCTCGCTTAAGCCTCGCTTAAGCCGGGTCCGCAAGAATCGCATCCTGTCTTCTACTGCGATGCTCCCATGGACCCTCGAAACGGCTGTAGTCACGATGCGCTCGCGCGCATCGGGCGCGATCCTGCGCTGACCTTGCGCACGCTCGAACGGCGCGACCCGGGCGGCCTGCGTGAAGCCGCGGAGGCCTTCATCCGCGAACGCTTCGCCGCGCGATACGGCGCCTCGGTGCGACAGTTCATGCCGACGCTTCTGCAACTGGAGGACGACGCGGCGCGGATCCACGGGGCGGTCGGGGTACGCGGCGCGGCCGACGAGGCGCTGTTTCTCGAGCGCTATCTCGACCAGCCGGTCGAGGCGGAGCTCGCCCGCCGCCTGGGCAGCGCCGTGGAGCGGGCGCGGATCGTCGAAGTCGGCAACCTCGCCGCGCGCGGCCCCGGGCACGCCCGGCTGCTGATCGTTGCGCTCACCGGTCTCCTGGTCGCGCACGGCTTCGATTGGGTGGTCTTCACCGGCACGCCCGAGGTGCTGAACAGCTTCCGCCGCCTCCACCTGCGTCCGCTGCCGCTGGGCGAAGCGGACCCGGCCCGCATGGGCGACGAACTGCGCGACTGGGGCAGCTACTACGACAGCCATCCGCAGGTGATGGCCGGCGACATCCGCGCCGGACACGAGCGCCTCGTAAGTCAGGGCGCCTACCCGCGGCTCGGTTACCGGGGGTTTCTTCGCGAAGTCGGAGGCTGCGATGTCGCTGTCGCCTGACAGCCTTTTCTCAGCGATGCGCGCGCACGGCGAACGGCCCGCGCTGCAGCAGGACGGCCGCGGACTGAACTACCGCGAAACGCTGCAGGAAATCGTGGTGCGCGCCGAACGCCTGCGCAGCGCCGGCTGCCGCCGCCTCGCGATCGCGCTCGACAACGGCATCGACTGGGCGCTGTGGGATCTCGCCGCGCTGCAGGCGGGAATCGTCTGCGTGCCGCTGCCGGCATTCTTCTCGGCCGCGCAGCTCGCGCACGTGCTCGACAGCGCGGGCGTCGACACGCTGATCGCCGACGACAGCAGCGCGTCCCGCGGCGCCGGTTTCGGCCCCGCCTGCGGCCAGCTCGCGAAGCGTTGCGTCAAGCACCCGCCAGCGCTGCCGGCCGGCACCGTGAAGATCACCTACACCTCCGGCAGCACGGGCCAGCCGAAAGGTGTGTGCCTCGACGGCGGCACGCAGTTCGCGGTGGCCCGCAGCCTGTGGCAGGCGAGCCTGACCACCTTCGTCGCGCGGCACCTGTGCGTGCTGCCGCTCGCGACGCTGCTCGAAAACATCGCCGGCCTCTACGCCCCGCTGCTAGCGGGCGCCCGCGTCGACCTGCTGCCGCTGGCCGACATCGGCCTCGGCGGCGCGACCCGCTTCGACGTCGAGCGCTTTCTCGCCACGCTGCACCGCGCCGAGCCGCACAGCCTCATCCTGTTGCCGCAACTGCTGCTGATGCTGGTCGCCGCGGCCGAGCGCAGGGCGCCGCTACCGGCCTCGCTGCGCTTCATCGCGGTCGGCGGCGGCCACGTGTCGCCGGCGCTGCTGCGCCGTGCCGACGCGCTGGGGCTGCCGGTGTTCGAAGGCTACGGTCTGTCCGAATGCGGCTCGGTCGTCTGTCTCAACACGCCGGCCGAGCGTCGCATCGGCACCGTCGGCCGGCCGCTGCCGCATGCCGAGGTGCGCGTCGCGCACGATGGCGAAGTCCTTGTCCGCGGCCCTCGCATGCTCGGCTACCTTGGGGAGGCCGGATGCACCGACGAGTGGCTGCCCACCGGCGATCTCGGGCATTTCGACGACGGCTTCCTCGTGCTGCACGGGCGCAGCAAGCACCAGTTCGTCACCGCGTACGGGCGCAACGTGAACCCGGAATGGGTCGAGGCCGAGCTCGTCCAGCAAATGCCGATCGCCCAGGCGTGGCTGCACGGCGAGGCCCTGCCCGCCAACGTCGCCGTCGTCGTGCCGCGGCACCCGGACGCGACGGACGCCGAACTCGCCCGCGCGGTCGCCGCCGTCAACCGCGAGTTGCCGGACTACGCGCGGGTGCACCACTGGCTGCGCGCCGATGCGCCCTTCACCCCGGCAAACGGACTCGCGACCGCGAACGGGCGGCTGCGTCGCGCGGCGCTGCTCGAGACCTACCGGGACGCCGTCGAAAAACGCGCCGCCGCCACCCTTTCAGGAGAGAATTGATGTCGTTCTACGAATCCCTGGTCGAACAGACCACCGCCGAGCGCGACTACCTGCTGAGCGCGCCGATCATCCGCGACGCGATGGCCGGCGCGGTGACGCGGCAGCGCTACGTCGCGTTTCTCGGCCAGGCCTACCACCACGTCCGGCACACCGTGCCGCTGCTGATGGCCTGCGGCGCCCGCCTGCCGCCGCGGCTGGACTGGCTGCGCTCGGCCGTCATCGACTACCTGCGCGAGGAGAACGGCCACGAGAAGTGGATCCTCGACGACATCCGCGCCTGCGGCGCGGACGCCGACGCGGTCCCCGACGCGCCGCCGAACCTGCCGACCGAGCTGATGGTCGCGTACGTCCACGATCGCATCGCGCGTGACAACCCGGTGAGCTTCTTCGGCATGGTCCTCGTCCTCGAAGGAACGAGCGTCGCGCTCGCGAGTCGCGCCGCCGGCATCATCCAGGACCGCCTCGGCCTGCCCGCGACGGCCTTCGGCTACCTGACCTCGCACGGCAGCCTCGACCGGGAACACATCGAATTCTTCCGCTCGCTGATGGACCGCCTCGACGACGCTGGCGACCAGGCGGCCGTCGTGCATACGGCGCGCGTCGTCTACCGGCTGTACGCCGACATGTTCCGCAGCCTGCCGCAGGCAGCGTGAGGCGATGGCGATGAAGATCGATGATTGCCGGGTTTTGATCACCGGCGCGAGCGGCGGCATCGGCCAGGCGATCGCCGAGGCGCTGTGCCGCGAGCGCGCCTGCGTGCTGCTCGCGGGCCGGCGCACCGAGCCACTGGAAGCCTTGTCGCGCCGCTTCCCGGGCCGCGTGGACATCGTCCAGGCCGACATTCGGACGGCCGCAGGGCGGCACGCGGTGCAGGCCGCAGCAGAGCGCTTCGGCGGTCTGAATTGCGTGATCAACGCGGCGGGAGTCAACCGCTTCTGCCTGCTCGAAAACCACGACGAAGACGCGATCGCGGAGCTGATTGGGCTCAACGTCACCGCGACGCTGCAACTCACGCATCGCCTGCTGCCCGAGCTGCGGCGGCGGGAGAACGCAGTCGTGCTCAATCTCGGATCGACGTTCGGGTCGATCGGCTATCCCGGCTTCAGCGCGTACTGCGCGAGCAAATTCGCGCTGCGCGGCTTCTCCGAAGCGCTGCGCCGCGAACTCGCCGACACCCATGTCCGCGTGCTGTACGTGGCGCCGCGCGCGACGCGCACGGCGATGAACGGCGACGCGGTCGTCGCGATGAACGCCGACCTCGGCGTCGCGATGGACGACCCCGCGGTCGTCGCGGCGGCCGTCGTGAAGGCGCTGCGGGACGAGCGCGAGGAGGTCTACCTCGGCTGGCCCGAGCGGCTCTTCGTGCGCCTGAACCAGTTGCTGCCGCGGCGGGTGGATCAGGCGCTGCGCAAGCAATTGCCGGTCGTCAAGCGTTTTGCCGGCACCCGAACCTGAAAGGAGGAACCCTCGATGCAGATCCTGCGCAATCTCGTTGTCGCCGCCGCCTGCCTGTGCAGCCTGCCCGCTTTCGCGCTCAGCGACGAAGGCCGGCAGACGCTCGCCGGCTTGCAGTCGCGCTGGGCCGAAATCAACTACCGCGTGCCGAAGGACGCGCGCGAAGCGGCGTTCGCGACGCTCGGCGAAACGGCCGAACAGGCCGTCAAGGCGGAGCCGGACGCGCCCGAACTGCTGATCTGGCGCGGCATCATCCTGAGCACCTGGGCCGGCGCGAAAGGCGGGCTCGGCGCGCTCAGTCTCGTCAAAGAGGCGCGGTCGAGTTTCGAAGCCGCCCTCGCGATCGACCCGCGTGCGCTCGACGGCTCCGCCTATACGAGCCTCGGCTCGCTGTACTACCAGGTCCCGGGCTGGCCGATCGGTTTCGGCGATGACAAGCAGGCCGAAGCGATGCTGCAGAAGGCCCTCGAGATCAATCCATCCGGCATCGATCCGAACTATTTCTACGGGGATTACCTGTTCCGGCAGAAGCGCTATGCTCAGGCCCGCGCGGCGCTGCTGCGCGCGCAGGCGGCGCCGGACCGACCCGACCGGGCGCTCGCCGACGAAGGGCGCCGCGGCGAAATCCGCGCGCTGCTGGGCAAGGTCGAAGCCGAACTGCATTGACCTGATCGGCGGCACCCGAGAATAAAGACGCGAAGGAAATCGCTGGATGCGAATACTGCTGGTGGAGGACGACGAAGGGCTCGGCAACGGCATCCTTACGTCATTGAAACCCGAGGGTTACACCGTCGATTGGGTGCGCGACGGTGCGAGCGCGCTGCATGCGCTGACGCACGAGAGTTTCGAGCTCGCAGTGCTCGATCTCGGCCTGCCGCGCATCGACGGGCTCGAAGTGCTGCACAAGCTGCGCGCCGCCGCGAACCCGGTGCCGGTGCTGGTCCTGACCGCCCGCGATGCGACCGCGGACCGCATCGCGGGGCTCGACGCCGGCGCCGACGACTATCTCGTCAAGCCGTTCGACGTCGCCGAACTCAAGGCCCGGCTGCGCGCGCTGCTGCGGCGCAGTTTCAACCGCGCGCAGCCGGCCCTCGAATACCGCGGCATCACGCTCGACCCCGGCAGCCAGTCGGTGACCTGGAACGGCCAGCCGGTCAGCCTGCAACGCAAGGAGCTGATCCTGCTCCACGAACTGATCGCGCAACCCGGGCGCGTGCTGACACGTGACAAGCTGCAGCAGGTTCTCTACGGCTGGGGCGAGGAAGCCGAGAGCAACGCCCTCGAAGTGCACATCCATCACCTGAGGAAGAAGTTCTTTCCGGAGCTGATCCGCACCGTGCGCGGCGTCGGCTACCTCGTCGATAAAGCCTAATGCGTTCGATCCGCACGCGCACGCTCGCGCTCGTGCTCGGGCTGCTCGCGGTCTCGCTGGCGACGATCTCGTGGAAGAGCTACAAGGACGCCGAGCACGAGATCGAGGAGTTGTTCGACGCCCAACTCGCGCAGACCGCGCGCCTGCTCGAAGGCATGGTCGCGCGCGAGATGCCGCGTTCGGCGCGCGAGTCGCTGCAGCGCGCGCTCGACCAGGCGACGGGCGCCGGCGATGCGACGCGCCCGGGGCATCGCTACGAAGGCAAGCTCGCCTTCCAAGTATGGGACGACGACGGCAGCGTCGTCCTGCGGTCGGCGAGCGCGCCGGCGGACCTCGTCGCCGGACTCCCGCCGGCACCGGTCTCCGCCCTTCCCGGGGCGGCGGCCCCGCCGCCGGCCGCCACGGCGCACGCGGCGGTGCGCCCGCTCGTCGGCTACCACAACGTTGCGGTCGGCGACCATCGCTGGCGCATGTTCGTGCTGCAGGACGTCCGCGACGCGCTGTGGATCGTCGTCGGCGAGCGCGAGGACGTGCGCGGCGAACTGGTCGGCAAGATCGCGTTGCGCAGCCTGCTGCCGGACCTCGTCGGCCTGCCGCTGCTCGCGCTGCTCGTCTGGCTCGCGATCGGCTGGAGCCTACGGCCGCTCAAGCAGATGGCCGGGCTGATCAAGTCGCGCAGCCCCGGCAACCTCTCCCCGCTCGCCTTCGCCCGCCTGCCTCAGGAACTCGAGCCGATGGCCGCCGCGCTGAACCGCCTGCTGCAGCAGCTCAAGGCGCTGCTCGAGCGGGAAAAGCGCTTCCTCGCGGACGCAGCGCACGAACTGCGCACGCCGCTCGCGGTGCTGCGCATCCACGCGCAGAACGCGATCGACGCGTCGAACTCAGCCGACCGCGCCGAATCGCTGCGCCAGCTCGTGCATGGCGTCGATCGCTCGACGCGTCTCGCCGCCCAGCTTCTGACCCTCGCGCGGCTCGAACCGAACGCGGCGCAGTTCAGCATCGAACCGCTCGACCTGCACGTCTTCGTCCGCAACGAGCTTGCGGAGATCATCCCGCTGGCGCTCGAACGCGGGCAGACCTTGACGCTGCTCGCGGACGAAACGGGCGATTACCGGATCGACGCCGATCGCACCAGCATCGGCGCGCTGGTGCAGAACCTCGTCGCGAACGCGATCCAGTACACCCCCGACGGCGGACGGGTGCGCGTCGTGCTGCACGGCCTGCCCGACCGCGTGACCCTGCACGTGCAGGACAGCGGAGCGGGGGTGCCCGACGCGATGAAGGCGAAGCTCTTCGGCCGCTTCGTGCGCGGCGAAGCGGGCACCGGCGCCGGCCTCGGGCTGTCGATCGTGCAGCGGGTCGTCGAACTGCACGGCGGGACGATCACGCTCGACGACGCGCGCCTCGGCGGCCTCGACGTCGGCGTCGCGCTGCCGCGGCGTCACGCCGGCGCGACGGTCGACCTCGCGCGGAACTCTCCCGGCTCGTGAATTGCCGATAGGATGGCGGCTTCTTTCGACCCGCTTGCCCAACTCCAGGACCGTCCATGCACGTCGTCATCCACGATGGCGCTTTCCACTCCGACGAAGTCACCGCCGTCGCGATTCTTCGTCTGTCGACGCCCGACCTGACTTACGCGCGGTCACGCCGCCCCGAAGTCATCGACGCCGCCGACGTCGTCTTCGATGTCGGCGGGAAGTACGACCCGGACACCGGGCGTTTCGACCACCACCAGATCGAGGGGGCCGGCGCGCGTCCCACCGGGATTCCCTACGCGTCCGCCGGCCTTTCGTGGCGGCACTTCGGCGCGCGCGCGATTCGCGCGCTCGAGCCCGACCTCGACCCGGATCAGGTCTCGAACATGTACTTCAGCATCGACGCGACCTTCATCGCGAACATCGACGCCGTCGACTGCGGCGTCGATGTCCCCGGCCCGTTCCGCTTCGGCTATTCGAACCTGGTCGGCGGCTTCAACCCGGGCTGGCGCGACGACCGCTCGGACGACGCCTATCTCGCGGCCTTCGAGCGTGCGACGCGCTTCGCCGAGCAGGCGCTGCGCAACCTGATCCGCGACGTCGCCGACGGCATTCTCGGCGCGAAGATCGTCCGCGAGATCTATGCGGCGACGCCGACCGCCGACAAGGCGATCCTCGTGCTCGATAGCTACGTACCCTGGAGTTCGGTCGTCACGCGGGAGTGTCCGAAAGTGCAGTTCGTCGTCTTTCCGGACATGGGGGGCGGATGGCGCCTGCGCGCGGTCCGCAAGCGCGTGGACTCCTACGCATCGCGCCGCGACCTGCCCGAGGCGTGGGCGGGGCTCGAATGGCAGGCGCTCGACGCGGTCACCGGCGTGCCGGGCGGCACCTTCTGCCACCGGGGCCGCTTCATCGCCGGGCATGCGACGCGCGACGGCGCCCTGGCGCTGGCAAGGCGGGCGCTCGCCGACGCGGGGAAGCGACGAGGATAGGTGCCGCGGCGACCCGATACCCTCGATTTAGGCGCGGGGATATCGTTCGAGCCGGACCATCGGCTTCAATCACGACAGGCTTGGCCGAAGCATGCCACTACGCCGAAAGCCATAGCCCCGGCGACCGCCCCGAGACCCGGAGGATGCGGACGTCGTTCGCATCGAACTGTTACATTCCGAATGTTTGACTTTCTCCGGATTCGTTGCTTTCATGGAGCCCTCGTCCTCGCGGGACGGGTTTTTTTACCGCCCATTCAAGAGGATGATCGATGCGGAAAGTTCTGTGCCTGCTTGCTGTTCTTCTGGCGGGCACCACTCGCCTGGCGGTCGCCGGCGAGTTCGACACCACGGTCGACATGCGCGCGAACAGCGCGACCACCTTCTATGTACAAGGTCAGATCGCGGGACTGGGTGAAGTCGAGTTGATGGTCGACACCGGTTCGGGGTACATGACGATCAACGAGGAAATGCTCGCCGAACTGCAGAACGCGGGGCGTGCGCGCTACGTGAAGGAGCTGCGCGGCAGGCTCGCGAACGGCAATGAGATGAGTGTGCCGGTCTATGCGATCGAAGCGCTCAGCATCGGCAACGGCTGCTGGCTGAACAACATCGAAGCAGCGGTTTTCCCCGGCAAGACGCGCGCCATTCTCGGGCTGAACGCGCTGCAACGGACAGCGCCGTTCATCTTTTCGTTCGAGCCGCCGCGCCTCGTACTAAGCAATTGCACGACCACGGCGGAAGCGCCCAGTTCCTCCCACACGGCGGACCTCGCGGCGTTCGACGCGCGGTGAACGTAGATGCACCGGGTGGCCCTTTCGGGCGTCCCGGTGCATCCTCCCGCCGTCGAGCGGCTTATCGACCGCCCGTCCGCGAGCCGTGAGTTACGGGGTGACCTGATTGCCTTCCGGATACGGTTGGTCGCGCATCCTGGGGTCACGGTCGCCAGGCATCATGTCGTGCGTCCCGGACCGGTCCCACGTAGCCCCCGAGTCCGGCACCGTCTCGAACGCCGAGAACTCGCTGATCGGCTGATCTGACGGTTCCAGTTCGACGAATTTCTCGGACTGGTACTCCGGCCGGGCCTTCAGTTGCTCCTCGGTAGCGCTGATACGCAGCTTGTCGCCGTCGTAACGCAGGCTGTTCAGCGGCACGGCGACTTTCCTGTCCCCCATGCCCATCATGCCTCCGGCGGAGATCACCGCCTGGATGTTCTTTTCGTCGCGGCTGCGCACGACAGCCTTCACGGTTCCGACTTCCTCACCGCTGGGCCCAATCACCTCGGTTCCGCGGAGTTGGCTGGGCGTCAGGCCCTGCACGCTCGCCGAGGCAGCCGTCGGGGCCCCGTACTGGCTCGTGGGGTGTCCCGTTGCGCCCCCCTCGTGCGACGTCTTGCCCGCATCCGCACCCGCCAACATCGGCGTCGCGGCAAGCGCAGCTACCGCGCCTGCGAGCAAGGACTTACGAAACATAGCGTTCATGTCACCCTCCTGTGCCGTCTTGGTCATCGAGGACCGGTCCGCTTTCGCACGTGGCGAACGGCATCCGGTTGTCCACTTAATCCGGCGCAAGAAGCGAGCCAGTGTCCAAGTTTCCGCCCATCCACCGAAAAGTGCTGCCAACTCGTTGATCAGTAAATGATTTGTTGCCCGGGGCGGGGAGGGTTCCGCGTAGTGCCGTGGCTTCGCCCGGCGGCGGGCTCGTACGGCGCGACGAAGTCGACCGAGGCTCGGCACGACCTAGCATCAACACTACCACCTTGATTTACATGACGTTTTCTGACTCGGCAGAGAGCACTCGGCAAGAAATCGGGATTCCGTCCGACCGTCCCGCCGTGCGATCGTCGCCCTGAGGCGACATTCCTGCACCCCCCGATTCACAGGCAGACCGCGGGTTCCGGCGCCACCGGGGGCGAAACGCGCCAACCAGGAGCCGTTTGGCGAAGGATGTGTCGCAGCCCGACGACAATAATTCTCGTTTCCGCTCCGTCGCTTACGTTTCTGGCTGTCATGTCTGTCGTCGCCGGACGACAGATTCATGCATTTCCGGCAGCGGAGAAGCGCGACGCTGGTCACGGAACACGCGCCCCTCGGCTCATTCCGTGGCGCGGGGCGAACGAGCGACGGCCCGTCGAGTCGACGCACAAAGCGTCTCCGGCCGTCCCCGCACCGAAGTGCTGCTTCGGGAAATCCCCACCTCGAAAGCGTTATCCTTGGTTTTTTTTTCGACAATCTGGACCGGATGCAGCCTCCCGATCTTTCCACGGCAGCGAAATGGCCCGGCGTGCCGGCGAGCTACGGCTGGCTTTCCCTCGATCGGCGCGGAAACTGGCGCCTGCAGGGCAAGCCGGTGACGCACGCGGGCCTCGTCGCGTTCCTGAACCGCAATTACGGCTCCGACAGCTCGGGCAGGTGGTTCGTCCAGAACGGACCGCAGCGGGTTTTCACGACGCTTGACTACACACCGTTCGTCCTGCGGCTCGAAGTGGACGGGAGCGTCACGGTCCATACCGGCACCGACGCCGGCGCGGTCGAGAGCGTTCACCTCGACGACGAGGGCAGCGTGCTGTTGAAGACCGCGCAGGGGGTCGGGCTGCTCGACGACCGCGATCTCGCGAACTTCATCGCGAGTTGCTGCCGCGACGACCGCACGCCGGCGAACGACGTCGATTTCTTCGACGTGATGAGCGGCGCGTTTCTCGGACTCTTCTGGCGCGGCCGACGCGTGCAGCCGATCGGCCGCGACGAGGTTCCGGCCCATTTCGGCTTCGACCCCAACCCCTCGCCCTGAATCTTCGCGATGGTCACCGCGACTTTCCGCTTTTACGAGGAACTCAACGATTTCCTCGCCCCGCCGCGGCGCCGGCGCGAGTTCGACGCGCCGTGCGCACAGGCGGCGACCGTGAAGCACATGATCGAGGCACTCGGCGTGCCGCACACCGAGGTCGAACTCGTTCTCGTCAACGGCGAATCGGTGGATTTCGGACGGCTGCTGCGCGACGGCGACCGCGTCTCGGTCTATCCGACGTTCGAGGCACTCGACGTCACGCCGCTGCTGCGCGTGCGCGACGCGCCGCTGCGGACGACGCGCTTTCTCGCCGACGCACATCTCGGCGGCCTCGCGCACCTGCTGCGGATGACCGGGTTCGACACGCTGTACGACAACAACTTCCACGACGCCGAAGTCGAGGCGATCGCCGCGCGGGACGGCCGCATCGTGTTGACGCGCGACCGCGAACTGCTGAAGCGCCGCACGGTGACGCACGGCTGCTACGTTCGAGCGCTGAAGCCCGCGCAGCAGGTGCGCGAAATCTTCGACCGGCTCGATCTCGCCCGCAGCGCCCGGCCATTCACGCTCTGCCTCGACTGTAACGCGCCGCTGCGCGCGATCGACAAGGCGCTCGTCGAGAACCGTATTCCGCCCGGCGTGCGCGCGAGCCGCACGCGCTTCAGCACCTGCGACGTGTGCGAACGCGTGTTCTGGGAAGGCTCACACTGGCAACGGATGCGCACCCTCGTCGACGAACTGCTGCGCCCCGCCGCGGTGGCAGACGCCGACGGCCGGCGCGGTCCTACTGCACCATCGGCAGCTTGAATTCCTCTGCCCGCAGCACGATGTCAGGCGGAAACGGCTGCGACTTGCGCGTGACCGGGTTGAGGCAGACGACGGTGAATTCGCACACCGAGCAGACGTCACCGCTTTCGGTATTCACGAGTTCGTGGCGAAAGCGCAGCACCTTCTCGCGCATTTCGACAACGCCGGTCCGCACGAGGATCGTATCGCCGGGATACAGCTCCTTCTGGTAACTGATGTTCTGCTGCACCGCCGCCAGATGCACGACCCCGGCGCGCAGCAGCGACGCGGTCAAGCCGAGCATCGAGTAGAACTGCCAGCACGCCTCCTCGTGGAACTCCATGTAGGCCCGCACGTTGATGTGGCCCATGTGGTCCCGTTGCCATTCGTGAACGGTGCCCCGTGCCGTCTCGACCATTGCCATCCGCGTCTCCTCATATGCGCTTTATCCGTCGTGCGGGAACGATAGGCCGGCGGGCCGGAAGACGGCAATACCTCGGAACCGCAGCGCGTCGCTGCACCCCTCAATCGCCGCACCGCAACATTCCCGGTTCTTTCGAGCCGGCGCTGATCCTGCCGAAGCTGACGAAATACATCCTCGGGGGATCGCGATGCTCACCGTCGGCCATGTGCTATTCGCCTGAGCTGGCACGCATTCACCAACGCGCCGCTAGAATGGCGCGACGTGCCGCCCCGTCGCCGCCGCCCCGCGATGGCGCCCCGCCGGGGCGTTTCCCGAAAGGCAATCATGGAGACACCGATGATCGGCGCCCTCACCCTCCTCCTTGTGTTCCAGCTCGTCGGCGAAGTACTCGCGCGCGCGCTGAACCTGCCGGTTCCGGGACCGGTGATCGGCATGGGGCTGATGTTCGTCGCGCTGATCCTCCATGGCGGCCCCGGCGAATCGTTGCGCGGCACCGCGAACGGCCTGCTGCAGCACCTGTCGCTGCTGTTCGTGCCGGCGGGCACCGGCATCATGCTGCATTTCCGGCGCCTCGGCGACGAATGGCTGCCGCTGACGGTCGCGCTCGTCGCCAGCACGCTGCTGGCAATCGCGGTCTCTGCGCTGCTGCTGCAGGCGCTGACGCGGCGCTCGCGCAACAGCGGGGAGCGGACATGAATCCGGCGCTCGGCGAGATCTGGGTCTACCTGTCGGCGACGCCGCTGCTCGGCCTGACGCTGACGCTGCTCGCCTACCAAGCCGCGTCCTGGCTGTACCGGCGCGCCGGCCACCATCCGCTGCTCAACCCCGTGATGCTCGCGGTGATCATGCTCGTCACGGTGCTGACGCTGACCGGCACGCCGTACCAGACATATTTCGACGGCGCGCAATTCGTGCATTTCCTGCTCGGCCCGGCGACGGTCGCGCTCGCGATTCCGCTCTACGCACAATGGGCCCGGCTGCGCGCGATGCTCGGGCCGCTGCTCGTGACGCTCGTCGCCGGTTCGCTGACCGCCGCGCTGTCCGCGGTCGGCATCGCGGCGCTGCTCGGTGCGAGCGGCGAATCGACGATGTCGTTGGCGCCGAAAAGCGTAACGACGCCAATCGCGATGGGCGTCGCGGAACGGCTCGGCGGCCTGCCGTCGCTGACCGCGGTGCTCGTCATCATGACCGGCGTCCTCGGCGCCGTCGGCGCGCGCTACCTGTATCGCGTCCTGCGCATCGACGACCCCGCGGTGCGTGGTTTCGCGCTCGGCATCGCGTCGCACGGCATCGGCACCGCGCGCGCGTTCCAGGTGAGCGAGCAGGCGGGTGCGTTCGCCGCGCTCGGCATGGGCCTCAACGGGCTCGTGACGGCCGCGTCGCTGCCGTGGATCGTGCCGCCGATCCTTGCGTGGTTCGAAGGGGTCGGCCGGTGAACCACCCGGTGCAAAGCGCCCGCGGGGCGCCGCGCGACATCCGGTGACGACTTCCGAAATCTCTTACCGGATCGCGCCCTTGACCTACGCCCTTTTCCGCTGGTTCGACCGCAACATCCTCGAACTCGGCCGCGAGATGCGGTTGTCCTACCTGCCGCCGCTGATGGTGTACGTCGCGGCCGGCGTCTCGGGCCTGACCGGCATCGTCGGCACGTTCTTCGTCAAGGACTACCTTGGCCTGTCGGCGGCCTTTCTCGCCGCGCTGGGCTTCTGGGCCGGCATCCCGTGGGCGCTGAAGATGCCGATCGGCCATCTCGTCGACCTGATGTGGCGCCACAAGGCCGGTCTCGTGTATCTGGGCGCGAGTCTCATCGCGACGAGCCTCGCGATCATGATCGGGCTAATCTCGCGCCCGGACGAGATGCGCGCGGTGATGAGCGCCGAAGCGTGGTTCGTGCTGTCGACGCTGCTCGCGCCGCTCGGCTACGTGATGCAGGACGCGGTCGCCGACGCGATGACGGTCGAGGCGGTGCCGCGGATCGACGCCGAAGGCCGCCCGCAGTCGCCCGAGGCGCTGCGGCTGATGCACACGACGATGCAGATGCTCGGCCGCGTCGCGATCATCGGCGGCACCGTGCTCGTGTCGCTCGCGAACGTCGTGATGTTCCAGGGCGCCGAAACCTTGCCCGAAGCGGCGAAGGTCGCGATCTACGTGCGCATCTACGAGCTCGCGCTCGTGATCCCGCTGCTGTCGGTCAGCGGCGTGCTGCTCGCCGCCGTGCTCAAGCGGCGCGAAGCCCGACGGCTCGCGGCGCTCGGCCACGGACGCGACGAGATCGACCGGCTCGTCCACGCGCCCGAGGAGACGCCGCCGCCGAACTGGTGGATTCTCGGCGGCAGCGCGGCGTTCGTCGCGCTGACGCTCTCGGTCGGCCTGTCCGGGGTCGACTACGGCCAGGAACTGATCTTCGCCGCGTCGTTCGGCATCATCGGCTTCATGATCGCGAAACTGCTGCGCGAGCTTTCCCCGGACGCCGCGCGCACCCTGCTCGGCACGGTCATCGTGATCTTCGTGTTCCGCGCGATGCCGACGCCCGGCGCGGGCGCGAGCTGGTGGATGATCGACGAACTCGGCTTCGACCAGAGCTTCCTGTCGCGGCTCGACCTGATCACGAGCACGCTGACGCTCGCCGGCCTGTTCCTGTTCCGCCGCTTCATGGCGGAAAAGTCGATCGTGCAGATCGTGATCTTCCTGACGATCGCCGCGACGCTCCTGTCGGCGCCGATCGTCGGCATGTATTACGGACTGCACGAATGGACGGCGCGGCTCACCGGCGGCGTCGTCGATGCGCGCTTCATCGCGATCGCGAACACCGCGCTGGAGTCGCCGCTCGGCCAGGTGTCGATGGTGCCGATGCTCGCGTGGATCGCGAACTCGGCACCCGCGCATCTGAAGGCGACCTTCTTCGCGGTAATGGCGTCCTTCACGAACCTCGCGCTGTCGGCCGCCCAGCTCGGGACGAAGTATCTGAACCAGTTCTACATCGTCACGCGCGAAGTGCGGGATGCTGCGACCGGCGTCGTCACCGTGGCCGCCGATTATTCGCAGCTCGGCACGCTGCTGATCGCCGTCACGGTGATCGGCTTTTCGCTGCCGCTACTGGCAATCGCGATGACCCGGCTGTTCGGCCTGCGCAGCGTCTGAGCGCGTCGGCCGTTGCGCCGGCGGCGCGACAGGCGGAAACTCTCGTCCAACGACCACGGGAGGACAGCGCATGACACCGACCTCGGTAAACGACATCCGGAACGTCGCCCTGCTCGGCCACGCCGGCAGCGGCAAGACCAGTCTCCTCGAAGCCCTGCTCGTCGCCTCCGGGACGATCGGCGCGGCCGGCAGCATCGAGCGCGGCGACACGGTCGGCGACTTCGACGCGCAGGAAAAGGCCATGGGCCATTCTCTCGCGACCGCGGTCGCGCATCTCGAGTGGGCGCAGCACTGGGTGAACATGCTCGACACGCCGGGGATGCCGGACCTCGCCGGCCGGGCGCTATCGGCGCTGCCCGCGGTCGAAACCGCCACCGTTGTGGTCAGCGCCCAAGCCGGCATCGAAAGCGGGACGCGCCGGATGATGGAAGCGGCGACCGGCAAGTGCCGGCTGATCGTCGTCTCGAAGATCGACGCCGCGAGCCCGGCCGAACTTTCGGCGCTGGTCGAACGGCTCGCTGCGACCTTCGGCCGCGAATGCCTGCCGATCAACCTGCCCGCGGCCAATGGGGAACGCGTCCTCGACTGCTTCTTCACGCCCGACTACGACGCGGAATCCGCGTTCTCGACGGTGCGCGCCGCGCATGACGCGATCATCGACCAGGTCGTCGAACTCGACGAGGCGTTGATGGCGAGCTACCTCGAGCAGGGCGAGACGCTCGATCCCGAACAGCTTCACGTGCCGTTCGAGCAGGCGCTGCGCGAAGGGCACTTGATTCCGGTGTGTTTCGTCTCGTCGCGCTCGGGCGCCGGCGTGAAGGAGCTGCTCGACATCCTCGGCCGCCTGATGCCGGACCCGACCGAAGGCAACCCGCCGCGCTTCCTCAAAGGCGAAGGCGCGAGCGCGCAGCCGGTCGAGGTCGCGCCCGACCCGTCGCGCCACGTGATCGCACACGTCTTCCAGATCGCGAACGATCCCTATCGCGGCAAGCTCGGCCTGTTCCGCATCCACCAGGGCAGCATCGGGCCGAACACGCAGCTCTACATCGGCGACAGCCGCAAGAGCTTCAAGGTCGCGCATCTGTTGCGGCTGCAGGGCAAGAACCAGGTCGAAACCCCACTCGGCGTGCCCGGCGACATCTGCGCCGTCGCGCGCGTCGACGAGCTCCATCCGGACGCGGTGCTGCACGACTCGCACGATGAGGACCTGTACCACCTCGAAGCGCCGCGATACCCGCAGCCGGTGTTCGGCCTCGCGCTGATCGCGAAGAAGCACGGCGACGAACAGAAGCTCGCCGAAGCGCTCGCGCGGCTGATGGACGAGGACCCGTGCCTCGAAGTCGGCTTCGACAATCAGGCGCGCCAGACCGTCGTGCGCGGACTCGGCGAGCTGCACCTGAAGATCGTCCTTGAACAGCTGCGTGCGCGCTGGAACCTGCAGCTCGACACCGCGACGCCGAGCGTGCCGTACCGCGAGACGATCGGCGGCACCGCCGAAGCGCGCTACCGGCACAAGAAGCAGAGCGGGGGCGCCGGCCAGTTCGGTGAAGTCGCGTTGCGCGTCGAATCGCTGCCCCGCGGCGCGGGCGTCGAACTCGGCAACGAGGTTAAGGGCGGCGCGATCCCGACGAACTTCCTGCCGGCCGTCGAGAAAGGCGTGCGCCAGGCGCTCGCCGACGGCGCGCTCGCCGGCTTCCCGTTGCAGGACGTGCGCGTCGTGCTGACCGACGGCAAGCATCATGCGGTCGACTCGAACGAAGTGTCATTCGTCACCGCCGGCCGCCACGCGACGCTCGAAGCCCTGCTCGCGGCGCGGCCTATCGTGCTGGAACCGCTGGTGAATGTCACGGTGAAAGTCGAGGACAGCCATTTCGGCGACATCACCGCGGAGTTCTCGGCGCGCCGCGGCCGGCTGACGACGACGGAGAGCCCGGCGAGCGGCTGGACGCTGATCACCGCGACTGTTCCGCTCGCTGAAATGGACGGCTTCGAAGCGCGGCTGAAGGCGATCTGCGCCGGCGAAAGCGAGTTCGTGCTGACCGCGTACGGACACGAGCCGGCGCCGCAGGACGTCCAGCAGCGGCTGGCGAAGGCCTATTCGAGCCGCAATGCCGGACAGTGACGTACGCCCCCGGCGGTCCTCGCATCGGGGGGCGACGCGGACGGCAGGGACGGAACGGGACACTCGGGGAAATGCCGCGTCGCAGCGGAACCGGTGCGGCCGCGTCGCGCCGCGTCGGAACGTGAATACGCCGATCATCTGCCCCTGCGCGAACACGAGCAGCGCTCGGATGACGGAAGCATGCTCGCCCGTCGCGGTGTTGTTCCGATGAAGCTGACCGAGCAGCATCGCGCCTACTGGCGCCGCAACCTGTGGCTGACGCTCGCGCTGCTGTCGGCGTGGTTTTTCGTCACGTTCGCGTCGGGTTTCTTCGCCGACGAACTCAACGCGATCACCTTCCTCGGCTTTCCGCTCGGCTTCTACATCCTCGCCCAGGGCTCGCTGATCACCTACCTCGTGATCATCGGCATCTACGTCCTCGTGATGAACCGGCTCGACCGCAAGTACGGCGTCGCGGAGCGCCGCTGACCGGCTTCGCGCGCCAAGCTCCGGAAACGGGGAAGCCCCCTCGCGGGGGCTTCCGAAGGCGCCCGGGAACGGGCGCATGCCGACACGCGGCGCTTACATGCGCGCGATCATCGCGTCGCCGAACGCGGAGCAGCTCACTTCGGTTGCGCCGTCCATCAGGCGCGCGAAATCGTACGTGACCTGCTTGTCGCCGATCGCCGCTTCCATGCCCTTGATCACGAGGTCCGCCGCTTCGGTCCATCCCATGTAACGCAGCATCATCTCGGCGGACAGGATCAGCGAACCGGGATTGACCTTGTCCTGGCCGGCGTACTTCGGCGCCGTGCCGTGCGTCGCTTCGAAGCAGGCGTACTGGTCGGAGATGTTCGCGCCCGGCGCGATGCCGATGCCGCCGACCTGCGCGGCGAGCGCGTCGGAGATGTAGTCGCCGTTGAGGTTCGTCGTCGCGATGACGTCGTATTCAGCCGGACGCAGCAGGATCTGCTGCAGGAACGCGTCGGCGATCGCGTCCTTGACGACGATCTCGCGGCCGGTCTTCGGGTTCTTGAACTTGCACCAGGGGCCGCCATCGATCGGCTGCGCGCCGAACTCCTCCTGCGCGAGCTTGTAGGCGGTGTCACGGAACAGGCCTTCCGTGAACTTCATGATGTTGCCCTTGTGCACGATCGTCAGCGACTTGCGGTCGTTCGCGATGACGTAGTTCAGCGCGGCGCGCACGAGACGCTGCGTGCCCTCGACCGACACCGGCTTGATGCCGATGCCCGAGGTCTCGGGGAAGCGGATCTTCTTGACGCCCATCTCGTTCTGCAGGAACGCGATGACTTTCCGGACCTGCTCCGACCCCGACGCCCACTCGATGCCGGCGTAGATGTCCTCGGTGTTCTCGCGGAAGATCACCATGTCGGTCAGCTCGGGCTGCTTCAGCGGCGACGGCACGCCCTTGAAGTAACGCACCGGGCGCACGCACTGGTACAGGTCGAGCTCCTGGCGCAGCGCGACGTTGAGCGAGCGGATGCCGCCGCCGACCGGCGTCGTCATCGGTCCCTTGATCGAAACCGAGAACTCCTTGAGCGCATCGGAGGTTTCCGTCGGCAGCCACTCGTCCGGGCCGTAGAGCTGCGTCGACTTCTCGCCGGCGTAGACTTCCATCCAGTGGATCTTCTTCTTGCCGCCGTAGGCTTTCTGGACCGCCGCGTCGATGACCTTGATCATCACGGGCGTGATGTCGACGCCGATGCCGTCGCCCTCGATGAACGGGATGATCGGTTGGTCGGGAACAGCCTGGCCGGGGATGATCTTCTCGCCGCCTGCGGGCACCTTGATCTTGGACGCGTTCATTCCTACTCCCTCTTCGTGTGGGCGTTTCGATCGACTCAGCTTGTCGCTGAAAACCTTCGCTTGCAGCCTGGGCACCGCGCGCGCCGTCCCCCGAGAAAGCCGAAGCCGTGTCACGCGACGATGCGTCCCTCCAATCCAGGCCAATAATTATGGCCCAAAAACCCGGCCGTTTCGTGTCAGCGGGTCGGACCGGCCGAATCGGCCCCACCCCGGGCCGCTGCGCGAGGACGAGGGCCGGTTCCTCCCGTGCGCACACTCCGCGCACGAAAAGAAAAGCCGGCGCAAGCGCCGGCTTTTCGGGAGGGGGCCGCAACGCAAGCAGCGGCCCCACGACTTCGCGCCCGTCAGGCGGCGGCGGTGGCCAGCAGCGCGTTCAGCGTCGCGCTCGGGCGCATCACGGCTTCGACCTTTGCCGGGTCGGCGGCGTAATAACCGCCGATGTCCGCCGGTTTCCCCTGCGCCGAGTTCAGTTCCTCCACGATCTTCTGCTCGTTGTCGGCGAGCACCTTGGCGAGCGGCGCGAAGTGCGTCTTCAGCTGCGCGTCCTCGTTCTGCGCGGCGAGCGCCTCGGCCCAATACAGCGCGAGGTAGAAGTGGCTGCCGCGGTTGTCGATCTGCCCGGTGCGGCGCGACGGCGACTTGTCGTTGTCGAGCAGCTTGCCGGTCGCTTCGTCGAGGGTCTTGGCGAGCACTTTCGCCTTCGCGTTGCCCGTCTTGATGCCCGTTTCCTCGAGCGACACCGCCAGCGCGAGGAACTCGCCGAGCGAATCCCAGCGCAGATGGTTCTCTTCGAGGAGCTGCTGCACGTGCTTCGGCGCCGAGCCGCCGGCGCCGGTTTCGTACATGCCACCGCCGGCCATCAGCGGGACGATCGACAGCATCTTCGCGCTCGTGCCGAGTTCCATGATCGGGAAGAGGTCGGTGAGGTAGTCGCGCAGGATGTTGCCGGTCACCGAGATCGTGTCGAGACCGCGCTTGACGCGCTCGAGCGTGAAACGCATCGCGCGGACCTGCGACATGATCTGGATGTCAAGCCCGGCGGTGTCGTGATCCTTCAGGTACTTCTGCACCTTCTTGATCAGCTCGCTCTCGTGCGGACGGTAGGGGTCGAGCCAGAACACCGCCGGCGTGCCCGAGTTGCGGGCGCGCGTGACGGCGAGCTTGACCCAGTCGCGGATCGGCTCGTCCTTCACCTGGCACATGCGCCAGATGTCGCCCGCCTCGACGTCCTGCGACATCAGGACTTCACCGGTATCGAGGTCGGTGATGTTCGCGACGCCGTCTTCCGCGATCTCGAAAGTCTTGTCGTGCGAACCGTATTCCTCGGCCTTCTGCGCCATCAGGCCGACGTTCGGCACCGTGCCCATCGTCGCCGGGTCGAAGTTGCCGTGCCATTTGCAGAAGTTGATCATCTCCTGGTAGATGCGCGCGAAGGTCGACTCCGGCATTACGGCCTTGGCGTCGTACTGCTTGCCGTCGGCGCCCCACATCTTGCCGCCGGCGCGGATCATCGCCGGCATCGATGCGTCGACGATGATGTCGTTGGGCGAATGGAAGTTCGTGATGCCCTTGGCCGAGTCCACCATCGCGAGGCGCGGGCGGTGCTCCTGGCACGCGTGCAGGTCGCGGATGATCTCGTCGCGCTGCGATTCGGGCAGCGTCTCGATCTTCTCGTACAGCGTCGCCATGCCGTTATTGACGTTGATGCCGAGCTCGTCGAACAGCTTGCCGTGCTTCTCGAAGGCTTCCTTGTAGTAGATCTTCACGCAGTGGCCGAAGACGATCGGGTGCGAGACCTTCATCATCGTCGCCTTCACGTGCAGCGAGAACAGGATGCCGGCTTCGCGGCAGTCGTCGAGCTGCTTCTCGTAGAACTCGTACAGCGCCTTCTTGCTCATGAACATCGAGTCGATGATCTCGCCGTCGAGCAGCGCGACTTTCGGCTTCAGCACGATGTTCTTGCCGCCCTTCGTGACGAGCTCCATCTTCACGTTGCGCGCGCGGTCGAGGGTCATCGACTTCTCGCCGTGATAAAAGTCGCCGTGCTCCATGTGCGAGACGTGGGTCTGCGACCACTGCTTCCACTCGCCCATCGAATGCGGGTGCTTCTTCGCGTAGTTCTTGACCGCGGCCGGCGCGCGGCGGTCGGAGTTGCCCTCGCGCAGCACCGGATTCACCGCGGAGCCGAGGCACTTGCCGTAGCGCGTCTTGAGCGCCTTTTCTTCGTCGGTCTTCGGGTCTTCCGGGTAGTCGGGGATCGCGTAGCCCTTCGACTGCAACTCCTTGACGCACGCAATGAGCTGGGCGACCGATGCGCTGACGTTCGGCAGCTTGATGATGTTCGTATCCGGGTCCTGCGTCAGCCGACCGAGTTCGGCGAGGGTGTCGGGGACCTTCTGCGCGTCCGACAGGTAGTCCGAAAATTCGGCGAGCACGCGGGCGGCGACCGAGATGTCGCTCTTCACGATGTCGATGCCGACCGGCGCAGTAAACGTTTCGATGATCGGCAGCAGCGAGTAGGTCGCCAGCAGCGGCGCCTCATCGGTGAGCGTATAGATGATCTTCGGACTCTTGGTTGTCATGCATTTCTCCCGGATTATCTTCGTATGGCGCGAAGCCGAACGGACGCAAGGACCGGCGACCGAACCTCCCTTCCCGGCTCGATCGCACCTGGTCGTCTCTTGACGGCGCGTGATTATAGACCTCTGGGCGCGCTCGCAAGTGAGCCTTGCGATCATACTCTTATATAAGACTGAAGATCAGGAATATCGCCGCCGGTCCGGTCCGGCATTTCCGGCCCCGCCGCATGGCGTGCGGGGGCCTCCAAATGCGCGAATGCGTCGGGGCGCACGACACGTTACAATGTTTGCCCAAATATAGAACCGCGCACCGTGGTGACCCTGGCCCTGCGCTCGGATTGAGAACGCTTTTCGGCTCGGCCGGTCCGCGCGCGCCCTCGCGATGGCGAACCTCCTCCTTCCGATCGTCGCACTGCTCTCCGGCATCGCCCTGTTGCTGCTCGGCTCGGGCCTGCTGACCACGCTGATCGCGTTGCGCGGCGCGCTCGAAGGGTTTTCCCCGGAAGCGCTCGGCCTCATCGGTTCGGCGTATTTCGCCGGCTTCTTCCTCGGCACGTTCGTCGCGCCGCGCCTGATCCGCCGCACGGGTCACATCCGCGCGTTCGCGTTCTTCGGCGTCGGCATCGCGGCGACCGTGCTGGTGCACGCGCTGATCGTCGACCCGACGTTCTGGTTCGTGCTGCGGCTGCTGACCGGCATCGCGCTCGTCGGCTTCTACACGGTCATCGAGAGCTGGCTCAACAGCGAAACCCACGGCGGCCGGCGTGCGAAAATCTTCGCGATCTACATGGTCGTGAACCTCGGTGCGCTCGGCGCCGCGCAACAGCTGCTGCGGATCGCCTCGCCCGCCGGCTTCGCGCTCTTCGCCATCGCTGCGATCTTCGCGTGCCTGTCGGTGATGCCGGTCGCGCTGACACGGTTCGCACCGCCGGAGCTTCACGACGCGCCGCACCTGGACGTGCGCAAATTGTGGCGGGTCGCGCCGCTCGCGTTCGTCGGCGCCTGCGCGTCGGGGCTCGGCATGGGCGCCTTCTGGACGATGGCGCCGGTCTACGGGCAACAGATCGGCCTCGAGCAGGGCGACATCGGCCTGCTGATGACGTTCGCGATTCTCGGCGGCGCGGTGACGCAGTGGCCGGTCGGGCATTTTTCGGACCGGCACGACCGCCGCCGCACGCTGGGCTGGGTCGCCGCGGCGGCGGCGGCCTCGGCGGCGCTGATGATCGTGCTCGGCCAGTTCGGCCCGATGGTGCTCGTCGGCGCGTTCCTGTTCGGCGCGGCCGGCTTCGCGGTCTATCCGCTCGTCATCGCGCACCTGATCGACCACCTCCCGCACGGGGAGATCCTCGCCGGCAATGCCGGAATCCTGCTGCTGCATGGGCTCGCCGCCGCGTTCGGCCCGGCACTCGCCGGCGCGTTGATGGGCGTCATCGGCCCCGCCGCGCTGCCGCTGCATTTCGTCGTCGCGTTCGCGCCGCTCGCGGTGTTCGGGCTGTGGCAGGCGCGCCACCGCGCCGACGAGATCGTCGAGGGGCCGGCGCACTGCGTGCCGATGCTGCGCACGTCACCGACCGTCCTCGAGATGATGAATCCGAACGACGACGCGTCGAGCGCCCCACACGGCTCCCCCCGGGATTGAGCCCCCGATCTTTCCATCCAGTCGGCAACGATGTCGGCGTTCAACCAGAAACTGGAGGACTTTCATGTTACTTGCGACCGATCTCGACGGCACCTTTCTCGCCGGCCACCCGGAACAGCGGCTGCGCCCACGTACGGCTGCGCGGTCGGTCTCGACGAAGTGACGACCGCGATCGAAGTGCCCGGGCGGCGCATCGGCCTCGGCGCGCACCCGGTCGGCCTCGACGTCGGGCGCGTGCGCGCGATCCTCGCGAGCGACGCGACGCACGCCCGGATGGCGAAGCTGCGGGATGAGCTCGCCGCGACGCGCGTGATCCTGTCGGTCGAACGGCTCGACTACACGAAGGGCACGCTCGAAAAGCTCCTCGCGTTCGAGCACCTTCTCGACGACCACCCGGAACTGCAGGGCTAGGTGGCGCTGATGACCGTCTGCGTGCCGGCGGCGAAGGAGATGACGATCTACGACGCGCTGCAGACGCAGATCGAACAGGCGGTCGGCCGCATCAACGGCCGCTTCTCGCAGATCGGCTGGACCCCGGTGCAGTTCTTCTTCCGTGCGCTGCCGTTCGAAGAAGTCGTCGCGTGGTACGCGATGGCCGACGTGATGTGGATCACGCCGCTGCGCGACGGACTCAACCTCGTCGCGAAGGAATACGTCGCGACGCAGGGCGTGGCCGGCGGGCGCGGCGTGCTCGTGCTGTCCGAGTTCGCCGGTGCCGCCGCGGAGCTGCATGGCGCGGTGCTGACGAACCCGCACGACGCCGCCGACCTTGCCGCGCGCCTGTACCAGGCGATCGCGATGAACGCCGCCGAGGCCGAATCGCGGCTGCGCGAGCTGTTCGCGATCGTCGAGCACAACGACATCCACGCGTGGGGCAAAGACTTCCTCGACGCCGCAACCGCGGTCGGCCCGCGCACGGGAGACGTGCCGCTTCCGGGTTAAGATAGCGCCCGCAGCGACGTCAGGCGGGCCCGGCCCGCCGCATCGGCACGAGGGACGCATGGACGCACCGCTGGGGGAAAACCCCGTCGCCCATTCGATCGCACAGGCGATGATCGAAGGCTTCAACAAGCACTACCGCATCTTCCGCGAGACCTCGCGCCGCGCGAAGGTGAGCTTCGAGGCCGCCGACTGGCAGGCACAGCTCGAGGCGGTGCGCGTCCGCGTGCAGTTCTACGACGACCGCGTGGACGAAGCGGTGCGGCGGCTGCGCGACGAATTCGACGCCGACTCGCTCGACGACAACACCTGGCAGCAACTGAAGCTCCAGTACATCGGCATCCTGATGCGGCACAAGCAGCCGGAGCTCGCCGAGACCTTCTTCAATTCGGTGTGCTGCAAGATCCTGCACCGGACCTACTTCAACAACGACTATCTCTTCGCGCGCCCCGCGGTCTCGATCGAATACATCGAGTCCTACCCGCCCGTCTACAGCAGCTATTACCCGCAGGACGAGGGCCTACGCACGACGGTGCGGCGCATCATCGAGGACTTCGACTGGCAGCGGCCGTTCGAGGACCTCGACCGCGACGTCGACAACATCCTGAAGGCGATGCGCGCCCATCTCGGCGAATGGCCGGACATGGAGGTCAACTGCCAGATCCAGGTGCTGTATTCGGCGTTCTACCGCAACAAGACCGCGTACATCATCGGCAAGGCCGTCAATGGCTACCAGGAGTACCCGTTCGCGATCGCCGTCCGCCACAACAAGGCGGGCCTCCTCGAAATCGACACGATCCTGCTCGATCCGTGGCGCATCTCGGTGCTGTTCTCGCTGTCGCGCGCATACTTTCTCGTCGACATGGAAGTGCCCTCGGGGTACGTGCAGTTCCTGCGCTCGATCATGCCGAACAAGCACCGCTCCGAGCTGTACACGATGCTCGGGCTCGGCAAGCAGGGCAAGACGATGTTCTTCCGCGACCTGATCGCCCACCTGCGCCATTCGAACGACCAATTCACGGTCGCCCCCGGCATCCGCGGCCTCGTGATGCTCGTGTTCACGCTGCCGTCCTATCCCTACGTGTTCAAGATCATCAAGGACGTTTTCGGGCCGTCGAAAAACATGGACCGTGCCACGGTCAAGCGCAAGTACCTGATGGTCAAGCAGGTCGACCGCGTCGGCCGGATGGCGGACACCTTGGAGTTCTCGTACGCCGCGCTGCCGCTGTCACGCTTCCACCCGGAACTCCTCGACGAGCTGTGCACGCTCGCGCCGTCCGCGTTCGAGATCGAAGGCGACTCGGTGATCATCAAGCACCTGTATATCGAGCGGCGGATGATGCCGTTGAACATCTATCTCGAGCGCGCCGACGACGAGCAGGTCGACTACGTTGTGAAGGAGTACGGCAACGCGATCCGCGAGCTCGCGACCGCGAACATCTTCCCCGGCGACATGCTGTGGAAGAACTTCGGCGTCACGCGCTACGGCCGCGTCGTGTTCTACGACTACGACGAAATCGAATTCATGACCGACATGAACTTCCGCCGGATTCCGCCGGCGCCGTTCCCGGAGATGGAGATGGCGAGCGAGCCGTGGTACGCGGGGGGACCGATGGACGTGTTTCCCGAGGAATTCGCGACCTTCCTGCTCGGGTCGCCGCGCGTGCGCAAAGCCTTCCTGAAATATCACCGCGACCTGCTCGACGCGAAGTTCTGGCAGGACGTCCAGTCCTCGATCCGGCGGGGCTACCTCGAGGACTTCTTCCCGTATCCGCTCGAATTGCGCTTCCGTTACGAGCCGGACGCGGCGGCGACGGGCGAAAGCAGCGCCGCGTGACGTCCCGCATCGCGGTTCGGCCGGTGCTCCGTCGGCGAACTCACCAGCCGAGCTCGATCACCCACGGCCCCGCACCCGCTTCGAGCGCCGCGCGAACGTAGGGCACGACGTCCGGCGGCAGCCGGTCGCGGTCGAACCACCGAAGCTCGTCGCACTTTTCGGGCTCGCGGATCTGCGGCTCGCCCGGACAGCCCCCCGCCCGACAGAAGAAGTCGACGCGGTTCGTGTCCGACAGCCGGTGCACGACGCCGACGTATGCGAGCGAATCCGCGTCGAAGCACAGCCCCGTCTCCTCGCGCATCTCGCGCGCCGCCGCCGCGCGCAGCGATTCGCCGGGCTCGACGTGCCCGCCCGGCAGGCTGAACAGGCCGTCGAAAAAACCGGTGCCGGCGCGGCGCATCAGCAGGACGCGCCCGTCCCGCTCGACGATGACATGCACGCCGACGGGAATCCCGGCGCGCATCGTCAGTGCTTGCCGGTGCTGCCGAAACCGCCCGTGCCGCGGTCGCTTTCCGCGAACTCCTCGACGATGTTGAAGCCGACCTGCAGGACGGGCACGACGACGAGCTGCGCGATGCGCTCCATCGGCTGCACGGTGAAAGTCTCGCGCCCGCGGTTCCACACCGAGACGAAGATCTGCCCCTGGTAATCGGAATCGATCAGGCCGACGAGGTTGCCGAGCACGATGCCGTGCTTGTGGCCGAGCCCGGACCGTGGCAAGACCATCGCCGCGAGTCCCGGGTCGGCGAGATGGATCGCGAGGCCGCTCGGGATCAGCGAGGTTTCACCGGGATGAAGGCTGACCGGCGCGTTGAGGCACGCGCGCAGATCGAGGCCGGCGGCGCCCGGCGTCGCGTAGCCGGGCGTATGCGTGCGCAGGCGGTCGTCGAGAATCTTGACGTCTATTCGGTGCATGGTTCCCCCGCAACTGAAGAATTCATCGCGCGCGCCGGACGGGCCGCGCAGCCGCTGCGGAATGTACACGACTCGCGACCGTTGCGGCACCTGCCGGCCGCCGGCTCAGCGCGCGGGCGGTGGATCCGCCGTCGTCGCGAGCAACCCGGCGAGATGCTCGACGATCTTCTGTGCGACGACGGTCTTCGCGGCGCGCGGCTGCGGATGGCGGCCGACGTCGTCGTACAGGATCACCTCGTTGTCGTCGCCGCCGAGGCCATCCTGCACGAGGTTGCCGACCAGCATCGGCAGCCGCTTCGCGCGCCGCTTGCCTTCCGCGTAGGCGTCGAGGTCGCGGCTCTCGGCGGCGAAGCCGACGCAGAACGGCGCGTCGGGCCGCGCCGCGACTTCGGCGAGGATGTCCGGATTCGGCGTCAGCGTCAGGCTCAACTCCGCCGCCGACTTCTTGACCTTGTGTTCGGCCGCCTCGACCGGCCGGTAGTCGGCGACCGCGGCGACGCCGATGAAAACGTCCGCACCCGCCAGCCCGCCCAGCACCGCGTCGCGCATCTCGAGCGCGCTGCGCACCTCGACGCGCTCGACGCCGAGCGGCGGCGCAAGCCCGGTCGGACCGCTGACGAGCAGCACGTCCGCCCCGGCGCGCCGGCACGCCTGCGCGATCGCATAACCCATCTTGCCGGAACTCGTGTTCGTGATGCCGCGCACCGGGTCGATCGCCTCGAAGGTCGGCCCGGCCGTCATCACGACCCGGCGCCCCGCGAGCCGCTTCGGCTCGAAGAATGCGATCAGGTGTTCGAGCAGTTCGTCCGGTTCGAGCATCCGCCCCATGCCGACCTCGCCGCAGGCCTGGTCGCCGGCGCCCGGGCCGAGGACGCTCGCACCATCCGCCGCAAGCTGGGCGACGTTGCGGCGCGTCGCGGGGTGCTCCCACATCTGGCGGTTCATCGCCGGCGCGACGACGAGCGGGCACTCACGCGCGAGGCACAGCGTCGTCAGCAGATCATCGGCGAGGCCGTGAACCAACTTCGCGATGACGTCGGCGGTCGCCGGCGCGACGAGGATCGCGTCCGCACCGCGGGTCAGGTCGATGTGCGCCATGTTGTTCGCGACGCGCGGGTCCCACAGGTCGGTCCACACCGGATTGCCCGACAGCGCCTGGAAGGTCACCGGCGTCACGAAGCGCGCGCCGCCTTCGGTCAGCACCACGTGGACTTCGGCGCCCGCCTTGCCGAGCAGCCGCACGAGTTCCGCCGCCTTGTAGGCGGCGACACCGCCGGTGACGCCGAGCACGATCCTGCGCCCGCTCAATTCGCTCATGTCATATTCCGTATAATTGGCCGCACCACCGTCCCCCCCGAAACTCATGGCAATCACCGACTGGCCGGCAGACGAACGGCCGCGCGAAAAACTCCTCGGGCGCGGCGCGGCTGCGCTGTCCGACGCCGAACTTCTCGCACTCTTCCTGCGCGTCGGCATCCGCGGCAAGACCGCCGTCGATCTTGCGCGCGAGCTGCTCGGCACTTTCGGCTCGCTGACCCGGCTGTGCGCCGCGTCCGCGAACGAATTCGCCGCGATCCCGGGCATGGGCGTCGCGAAGTATGCCCAACTGCAGGCGGTCATGGAACTGGCGCGGCGCGCGCTGTCCGAGCAGATGAACGACGCCGACGTGTTCGAGTCGCCGGGGACGGTGCGCGACTGGCTGCGCCTTCGCATCGGCTCGCTGCCGCACGAGGTGTTCTATGTGCTGCTGCTCGACGCGCGCAACCGCCTGATCGAAGCGGCCGAACTCTTCCGCGGCACGTTGACGCAGACGAGCGTCTATCCCCGCGAAGTCGTGAAGCTCGCGCTCGCCCGCAACGCCGCCGCGGTGATCCTCGCGCACAACCACCCTTCCGGCGCCGCCGAGCCGAGTTCGGCCGACGAGTTGCTGACGCGCAGCCTCAAACAGGCGCTCGAACTCGTGGACATCCGCGTGCTCGACCACTTCATCGTCACCGCGCACGCGAAGCCCCTGTCGTTCGCCGAACGCGGCCTGCTCTAGTCAAGCAGTGCGGAAGGCATTGAATTCCTTGACGAACGAGCCTCACCCGATTAGAGTGCCCGATTCTTTTGCAAAACCATCAACTGGAGCAACACCATGTACGCGGTGATAAAAACCGGCGGCAAGCAGTATCGCGTCGCGGCCGGCGAAAAGATCAAGGTAGAACAGATACCGGCTGACGTGGGCTCCGAAATCACCATCGACCAGGTTTTCATGGTCGGCGAGGGCGAGTCGGTCAAGATCGGCACCCCGGTGGTTTCCGGCGCCGTAGTCAAGGCCACCGTGGTTTCCCACGGCCGGCACGACAAGATCAAGATTTTCAAGATGCGCCGCCGCAAGCACTACCAGAAGCACCAGGGGCATCGTCAGAACTACACCGAGCTTCGCATCGAAGCGATCTCGGCCTGATTCGCCAGTAGGAGGTAATTCGTCATGGCACACAAAAAAGCTGGCGGTAGTTCCCGTAACGGCCGCGACTCGGAATCGAAACGACTCGGCGTCAAGCGCTACGGCGGCCAGTTCGTGCTCGCCGGCAACATCATCGTTCGCCAGCGCGGCACCGAATATCACCCGGGCGAAAACGTCGGCATCGGCAAGGACCACACGCTGTTCGCGCTGACGGACGGCACCGTGCAGTTCACGATCAAGGGCGCGCAGCGCCGCCGCACCGTCGTCATCGTGCCCGAAGCTGCCTGATCCTGGCGGCGTTCCGGTTCGAAAAGCCCTATCCTTGCGGTAGGGCTTTTTTGTTTTTGGCACAGGCTTAACACACATGAAGTTCATTGACGAAGCGCGCATCGAAGTCATCGCCGGCGACGGCGGCAACGGCTCGGCATCGTTCCGGCGCGAGAAGTTCATCCCGCGCGGCGGCCCCGACGGCGGCGACGGCGGGCGCGGCGGCAGCATCCTCGCGGTCGCCGACCGCAACCTCAACACGCTCGTCGATTACCGCTTCACCCGCACGCACCGCGCCCAGCGCGGCGAGAACGGCGGCAACAAGGACTGCTACGGCAAGAGCGGCGAAGACATCGTGCTGCGCATGCCGGTCGGGACGGTGATCAGCGACCTCGAAACCGGCGAGCCGGTCGCCGACCTCGACGAAGACGGCAAGCGGGCGCTGATCGCGCGCGGCGGCAAGGGTGGCCTGGGCAACCTGCACTTCAAGTCGAGCGTCAACCGCGCGCCGAGGAAGCGCACGATGGGCGAGGAAGGCGAACGCCGCGGCCTGCGCCTCGAACTCAAGGTGCTCGCCGACGTCGGCCTCCTCGGTATGCCCAATGCGGGCAAGTCGACCTTCATCCGCTCGGTCTCCGCGGCGAAGCCGAAGGTTGCCGACTACCCGTTCACAACGCTCGCGCCGAACCTCGGCGTCGTGCGGACCGACGAGAACCGCAGCTTCGTCATCGCCGACATTCCGGGCCTTATCGAAGGCGCGGCCGAAGGCGCCGGCCTCGGCCACCAGTTCCTGCGTCACCTGCAGCGCACGCGCGTGCTGCTGCATCTCGTCGACCTTGCGCCGTTCGACCCCGACGTCGACCCGGTGCGGGACGCGAAGGCGATCGTCGAGGAACTGCGCAAGTACGACGAATCGCTGTACGAGAAACCCCGCTGGCTCGCGTTGAACAAGCTGGACCTGATCCCGGAAGACGAGCGCGCGGCGCGCGTGGCCGCCTTTCTTGAGGCCTACGGTCCAGTAGAGCGGCATTTCGAAATCTCGGCGCTGACCGGGGACGGCTGCCGTAAGCTGATCTTCGCGATCCAGGATTTCCTTGACGCCGGCCGCGCCGAGGCGGACGCCGAACGCGCAGAGCGCGCCCACGCGGAGGCGCTCGCGGCGGCCGAAGCTGAAGCGCGCGCGGAAGCGGCCTACCAGGAACGGCTTCAAGCGATCCTCGCGGACGACAGCGACGACCCGGACCGCGAAAACGAAGCCGCCGCGCCCGACGCCGACGAAAAACCTTCGCCCCGTACCCGCTAGCACGCCCGTCCAGCCATCATGAGAAACAAGATCCGCACCGCGCGCCGCCTCGTCGTGAAGGTCGGCAGCGCGCTCGTCACCAACAACGGCACCGGACTCGACAAGGCTGCGATGGCGGAGTGGGCGCGCCAGATCGCCGCGCTGCGCGAGAGCGGGCGGCAGGTCGTCCTGGTGTCGTCGGGCGCGATCGCCGCCGGGATGCAGCGATTGGGCTGGACGAAGCGCCCGCACGAGATGCACAAGCTGCAGGCCGCCGCCGCCGTCGGCCAGATGGGCCTCGTCGAAGCTTACGAGGACGCGTTTTCGCGGCACAACCTCCACACCGCGCAGATCCTGCTGACCCATGACGACCTCTCCGACCGCAAGCGCTACCTCAACGCGCGTTCAACGCTGACGACGCTGCTCGACCTGGGCGTCGTGCCGATCATCAACGAGAACGACACGATCGTCACCGACGAGATTAAGTTCGGCGACAACGACACGCTCGGCGCACTGGTCGCGAACCTCATCGAAGCGCACGCGCTGATCATCCTCACCGACCAGCAGGGCCTGTACACCGCGGATCCGCGCCGCGACCCCGTCGCGACGCTGGTGTCGGAAGGACGCGCCGAGGACCATGCCTACGAGGCGATGGCCGGCGGCGCCGGCAGCGGCATCAGCAAGGGCGGGATGATCACGAAGATCCGCGCCGCACAGCGCGCCGCACGAAGCGGTGCGCACACCTGCATCGCGAGCGGCCACGAGGCCGAAGGGCTCGTCCGCCTCGCGAACGGCGAGCCGCTCGGCACCCTGCTCTTCGCGACCAGCTCGCCGCTGCAGGCGCGCAAGCAATGGCTCGCCGACCACCTGCAGCTCGCCGGCGACATGGTCCTCGACGACGGCGCGGTGTCGGCGCTGCGCAGCGGCCGCAGCCTGCTGCCGGTCGGCGTCGTCGACGTGCGCGGGGATTTCGAGCGCGGCGCGGCGGTCGTACTTCGCAACGGCGCCGGCGAGGAAATCGGGCGCGGACTCGTCAATTACAGCGGCAACGAATGCCGCCGCGTCGCACGCAAGGCGAGCGCCGAGATCGAAAAGCTGCTCGGTTATATCGACGAGCCCGAGCTGATCCACCGCGACAACATGGTCCTGCGATAGCCGCGCGCGCAGTCATCCGCTCCCGGACCCGAGGATGACCACACAGAACTCTCCGGCCCACCGGTTCCTGATGCAGATCGCCGACGACCTGTCGTCGGGCGACGTGAACTTTCCGACCTTCCTCGACGCCGCGATGAAGATCCGGATCGCGATGAACAATCCGGACATCACGGTCGAGGCGCTGAGCCGGCTGATCCTCACCGAACCGCTCGTGTCGGCGAAAATCATTCGGCTCGCAAATTCGGTCGCGCTGAACCCGTCCGGCAAGGACGTCGGCGACGTCCGCAGTGCGGTGATGCGGGTCGGTTTCTCGTCGATCCGGTCGGTTGCGATCTCGGTCGCGATCGAGCAGTTGATGCTCGAGAAGCAGATGGGCCCCTACCTCGCCAGCGGACGGCAGCTGTGGGAGCACAGCCTCGAAGTCGCCGCCTTGTCGTTCGTCATCGCGCGCCGGATGACGAACATCAACCCCCACGAGGCGATGTTCGCCGGCCTGGTGCACGACATCGGCCACTTCTACCTGCTGTCGCGGATCGCCCGCCATCCGGAAGTGCTGCGCGACGACGAAGACGTCGGCCGCCTGTTGTTCGAGTGGCACGCGAGCATCGGCCACGCGGTGCTCGGCGCGCTCGAAACGCCGGACCGGATTCTCGACGCGGTGACCGATCACGAGATCCCGTTCGACACGGACGTTCCCGTAACCCTGGCGAACGTCCTCTACATGGCAAACCACCTCGCCGCGAACGTCAATCCGTTCGCGACGCGCGCGGTGCCACGCGTCGCCGCTGATAAAGCGGTCGCGGCGATCATCGACGAGTCGCGCGAGGAACTGCGTTCGCTCGTTGCTGCGGTAAACGGCTAGCCGCAATCGGCGTGGCGGGCGCGAGGCTGTAAATGCCGGTAATCTGCCCGGCCACCTTTTCACGTCCCCATATCGTCTCGCCGGCGAACGGATCTCCGGTGGATACGCCGCAGGTGGCGGGCGAGCGCCCCATTGCGCAGATCCTCGACGAGCGGCTGCAGCCTGTCGGGATCGCACATGACTTCGAGCGACTGCCGCAGCGTCGCTTCGCGCGCACAGTCGAGGTGGTCGAAATATCGCGGTGCGGCGATCGACAGCGGGGTCGCGATGATCGCCCGTCGCGAGCACGACGGCTCCGAGCACGATCGCCTGCACCTCGACGAACGGCCCCCAGTCGAGCAACAATCGCGACATGAACGACAGATCACTGCCGACGTCCTCGTAGATATGCGAGAAGCGCGGCACGACGTAGCCGAGCAGTAACAGCACGACGAGCCCGCCGACGGGCCGCCATCAGCGCCGGCGAGCCCTGCTCGGTCGTCGGGTATGCCCGACATCGATACGGCACTGGTCCAGCGCCTTTTCGAGCGCGTCGATCTGCGCGCGGGCGGCCTTGACCTCGGATTTGGTGATCTGCGAGAAATGGGGTCCGACATAGCCGGCGAGCAAACCGATGATGACCATCACGACCAGCAGTTCGAGGAGCATTCGCACCTCGCCGCCGCATGGAAAGCTCCGCCGTTGAAGTCATGCGCTAACATTAGCATGCAGACATTGCCGGAAATCGTGCACGCGGCGCCGCGGCAGCCCCACTCGTCCGCGATAACGCGTCGCGCGTGCCCGCCCTGGAGTGCCGATGTGAACAAGCGGACCACGATGCCGGACCGAGCACGATTCCGTCCCTCCCGACGCACATGCCAGCCCGTATCGAGCCGCAGCCTTCACGGCGTGCTGCTCCTTTCCGCAGCGCTCGCATCGGGCGTGGCCGCCCCGTCTCGGGCCGATCAGTTGTACGGCTTCCCCGACGAGCGGGGCATCTTCCATTTCAGCGACGCGCCGAGCGACCCGCGGCACCGCCGCTTGCTCGGGGCGACACCGGCCCGTGCCGCGGGCGGCAGCTACGTACCGAAGGTCCTAACTCACTACGAAAAATTTTCCGACCCGCGCCTTACGAAGCGACATCCCCCGCTTGGAGCCCCCTGGCTGCCCTGACTGCGACGTGTAGCCCCCGAATCCCTCCGTCTCGGCAGGCACTCAGAGGGCGGCATATTTCCGGAGGCCCCGCTGTGCGCAGCTAATCCAATCCCGATCGAATATGCTAGGTGCAAAGCTCAAGATCCTGTTCTTCGCCGAAGGGGCGACCTTGGCGCATGTCGCGCGGCCATTCGTCCTGGCGAACTCGCTGGATCCAGGCCGCTTCGAAATCTGCTTTGCGCGTCCGGCCGCTTTCGCATGGCTGACCGCAGACTCTCCGTTTCGACTCTTGCCGCTCGCCTGCCAGGATGCGTCGGTCTTTTCGCGGCGGCTCGACCGGGGACTCCCCCTATACGGCTTTCCTACTCTTGTGCGTTACGTGGAGGATGACCTTGCCCTGATCGACGCCGAGACCCCCGACCTTATCGTGGGCGATTTCCGCCTGTCGCTGTCGGTGAGCGCCCGCCTCCGGCATGTACCGTACGCCACGATCTGCGACGCCTACTGGAGCCCGGAGGCGGCGCTACGGCCACCGTTGCCAGTAATGAGCTTTACCCGTCATACGCCTCTCCCGCTGGCGCAGGGTTTGTTCAAGCTCGTTTCACCGCTGGCATTACGGCTTCACAGCATCCCGATCAAGCGACTGCGCGCCCGCTTCGGCCTGCCGTCGCTCGGCTACGACCTGCGCCGCTGCTACACCGACGCGGACCTGCGCCTGTTCGGGAATTTTCCGGCGTTGTTCCCGGACATCCGCACAAGCAGCCAAGCCGCCTTTGTCGGCCCGGTCGCCTGGTCGCCCGCACGTGTCGCGGAACCCGCGCAGCTTGAATCCGGGTCGATCTATGTGACGATGGGAAGTTCCGGAGATACGCGGGTTCTGCGGAACCTCCTCCCAGCCCTCGAGGACACCGGCCTCCCGATACTCCTTAGCTCCGCCGGCCGCCCCCTGCCCCCAAACCTCGAAATGCGACGAACGCGAGTGTTCGACTTCCTGCCCGGCGATCTCGTCTGCAAACATGCAAGCCTGGTCGTGTGCAATGGCGGCAGCCCCACCACGAACCAGGCGCTCGCGAATGGCGTGCCGGTACTCGGCGTCGTCCGCAACATGGATCAGTTCCTCAACATGCGTGCCGTCGAACAGTTCGGGGCCGGGGTCCTGGTGCGCGCCGACCGAGCCAGCGGAACGCGCCTGCACCGCGCACTCGAGCAGTTGTTGCACGACACGCGGTTCGCCACCCGCGCCCGAGCGTTGGCGCAGACGCTCGACGACGTCAACCCGGCCCAAGCCTTCCATACGCACCTGACGCAACTGCTCACGCGCGCGAGTCGCGAGCGCCGCCGCTGAGCCTCGCGTTTTCCCGTTTCCCGACACCCGGCGCCGGTTCAACGGTCGGTGCGCCGCCACTCGACACAGGAGCCCGGTCGACCGAAGCCGGGACGCCAGAACCGGCCTTTCAATGTCGGATTTCTTTACACCGCCACGCCAAAGCGGGCGTCCCGTCCCGCATCAATCGCATATGCCATTGATTTTCTTATGATTGTAAATATTGGCATAGCAAGTGCTTTTAGAGCGCCAGGCTCCGGACGAAACCCGATCCGGTGAATCTGACAAGGAGAGCTTTACATGGAATGGCAAAAACAGACGCTCGCGGCCGCGCTCGCACTGGCCTTCGGCGGGGCCGCTCAAGCGGCCGACGTCGTCCAGTTCGACACCAACGGCGGGGATGCTGGGGGGGTGATCTCGGTCGGCAGCTTCGACTGGACCGTCGACAATGCTCTCGCCGACAATGCGATTCCGCTCGCTGCGGCTCCCGGCACGACCAGCTTTGATCTCTACGCGCAGGCAAGTCTTGGCAACTTCCTCGACAGCAATGGCGACCCGATCCTCGGGACCGGACTCGGGAGCGATTTCGAAATCACGTTCGAAGCCGGCTTCGGTGAGATCGGCAGCTCCTTTAACGGCGGCCTCATCGGCACCTTTGCGCTGGACCCCAACGCCTCGGTGAATTTCTTCAGCGTCTACTACGATGATGTCGTCAACGCCGACGTCCTGAATGGCACGGGTTATAACGACGGGACGCTGATCATGTCCGGCGTCGTTGTCGAGAGCAACGGTATCTTCGCCATTACGAACACCACCCCGACCCTGCTGGACCAGAGCGCTGACGGGAACCAGTGGGGCACGACAACGACGGTGAGCGCGACCGGCAGCAACACCATTAATGCCGACGTGCAGATGCAGGACTTCGCCTTCTTCCTGTCGAATATCAGCTCCCTGATCTTCGACCTGAACCACACGGCGAACCTGAAGACGCCGTTCACCGAGACGAACCCTGCCCGTCAGGTCGCCGGCATCGCCCCTGTGTTCGGACTAGCCCCTAACGGGACTGCAGGCAACGGCTACGCGTGCGCTCCCGGGGTGTCGGCGTGCGATTTCCTGTTCCAGCAGGACGGCAGCACGTCGTTCCAGTCGCAGGAGGTTCCCGAACCGGCGTCGCTTGCCCTTCTCGGCCTCGGCCTCGGCGCCCTCGGCTTTGTCCGTTCGCGCCGCCGCGAGGAAAAAGCGTAAGCAGTTTCTCCGAGCCGCAACGAAGGGCGCCGCAAGGCGCCCTTTTTTTTCTCGGTTCATGCCACACATTGATCGAAGGCGCACATGTCGCGGCGAAAAAGCGTGCTCTTTTTCGGACCGGCCCGAGCCACGGACATACGGCGCGCATCTACATCGCCGCTGCAGCAGGAAATGAAGTCCGATCACTGCACCCCAATCTTTGGGGCGGCGCCGGCGAAGCACGAGCGACCGTTCTAGTTTCCTGGCAGCGCAGGCTCCTCTGCCGCCGCCTTCAACCGGCGCGCAGGCATTCCCGCCCAAATTTCCCCGGGGCCGATCTGCGTCCCCTTGCTGACCACGGCCCCGGTGGCCACGATCGCGCCGTCCCCGACGACGACCCCGCCGAGAAGCACCGCATTGACGCCGATGGTCACGTTGCTGCCGATCCGGATCGGCGCGTGCGACAGGTGCCGTCCCTCTATCGCGTGAGGAACGAGCACCGCAGATTGTCCGACGATGGTGTTGTCGCCGATGACGACAAAGAGCGGATCGAAGATGATCCCGGAGCTATAAGTGTTCTTGCCCAGTCGCGCGCCGAGCCCGAGATACACCAGACGCATGAGCGGCACCGGCACCACGCCACTGCGGGTTAGCGGGTAGAACAGGAGCAGGAAGAACAGCAAGTGGATGTGATAAATGAACTCCTGTGGCGACGCCTCGGCGATCTCGCCCAGTTCGAGCGGGAAAAGCCGCAGGAAGATCCTATAAGTAAGGATCGCATACAAATAGATCGACACCACGGCGGCGACGCTCAGCACGATGCCCCGGAAATCGCCTAGCGCCAAGCGCCCCAGCACCAGCCATGCGGTGGCGAGCCCGAGCACCACTGCGCCACCGGCGAGCAGGCAGAAAACGAGAATTTGGCTTAACCGGATCTCACGCACGGCCGCTAGCTTGACTGACGGTGCAGTCCCCCGTCAATCGTGTGAGGGTGCCCTGAGCAGATCGCCGAGATCCCGCCGTAGCGACCGCGAGACAGGGGCGCTTGAATTACCCACTCGGCAGAAGAACGCGACGGGGCTCCCGCCAGGCGCCCCGGACAACCGCTCGAACCGGGCCGCCACGTCGAGCACACGGCGGCCGATTTCCGGCGTCGCGGACATCGCCTTGCCGGCCTGGGCGTACCAACGGAAGATCACCGGGGTCATCTGGGGCTGCAGATGCAGGCCGGACGCCGTTGCCGTGAGCCACAGGCGCTGCATCGCGACACCCGCGTTGACGTAGTCGGAAAGGTTTACGAGCGCCCCGCGGGGGCGCAGCAGGATATGGGCCGCACAGCGCAGGGCCGGCAACAGATCCAACTGCACGCGGGGCGGAATCGTGCCGAAGAGATAACGATTGAGGAAATCGACGCGACTCCAGCTGCGCATTGCCCATTTCATCAATCTCGCGGTCAATGGATCGACCCCTACTGCCTGTTCAGGGATTCGATCCTTGCTGAAGCGCGCCCCCCATTCGATGATCTCCCGGTGGACTTCGAAGGCTTCCGGACAGGTCAGGCGAATGTAAGCGTTATCCCAGAGGAGTCGGGCGACCTTGCGGCGCTCGGAAGCGGATTCGAAGAAATCGACCTCGTAATCGGGTCCCGGCGCCGAGGCAAGGGCCTGCCGCTGAGCGTCAGTTAACGCGGTGGCACGCATGGGGCGCCGCTGAACGACGCGCTTCTCGATGTACGGGAACAACGGATCGACCGGAAGGCGGGGCGTTTCACGAAGCCGGACGTCATACACCGGCGCAGTATCGGGCGATCCAGGCCGCAAATTCCAGCTCGCCTGAAGGCCAAAACCCGTCGCCGCAACCCTGATCGTTTCCAACAGGGCGCCATGCGCGAGATGGCTGGCATGGCCCTCGAAATCGTACAGGATGTGGTCCCGCGTATCGAAGCCTCGCACGGCGAGTTCGTCAGCGCCCGTGATCTCGAAACGCCACGGCTGAGTGTTGTCGCCGCTCGGCGCCCAGCGCGCGAGATCGAGTATTTTCAGCAGGGTTTCCCGGTCAGGCACAGACCGCCTCCTGTCCCTTCATGCGACGTAATTGCCGGCGCGCGATCCATAAGCCGATCCGCTGCAACGGATTGCGATTGCCGCCGGGCCGCCAGGTTTTGATGAAACGGTTCCGATAGGCATCGAACTGGTACCCCCGCGGCGCAGCAAGCACCTCCCCGCGCCCGAGCAGGATCTTCAGGGCTTCCGTCGCCGTGACTCCTGCACACAATTGGCATGCGGCGATGGTCGACGGGCCGCGTTGGTCCGCGAGATTAACGCGAGACGGGTCGACGAGATACCCGCGCTGCAACATTCCGGGTGACAGGCCGAGGAGGAACCGGATGCTCATTTCCTCCTGGTCGCATCCGTCCATGCAGAAATAGTCCTCGAAGCTCATCTCGCCGGGGAGGAAAACGAGTATCGCCGTACCCATGCCAAGCGGCGCGGCGGTCACGGCGGGAACGCCGCGACGATGACACGCGGCGAACGTCGCTCGGCGCGTCTCGAAGGAAAAAAAATCGAGGCCATCGACGTACAGATCGACGTCATCGAGGAATTCGTCCAGATTCGCTGTCGAGACACCTTGCGGAAAGCGGCGGATATTCAGTCCGGGATTGATGTCGAGCGCCATCTCGGCAAGCACATCGACTTTCGGGCGCCCGAGCGAAGATACGAGGGCGCCCGCCTGACGGTTGAAATTGACGATGTCGAAGGTGTCGAAATCCGAAATGTTGAACGATCCGATTCCCAGGCGTGCCAGCGTGAGTAGATGCACGCCGCCGACACCGCCCATTCCCGCGATCCCCACGCGCTTATTTCGCAGGCTCTCCTGCTCGGCGCCGGTCACCCAACCGATGTTCCGGGAGAACGCACTGTCGTAATCGAATTCGCCTGCCATCGGCAAGCTCCCTATATTTGAGCGCCTCTGAAGCTATCATAGAGAGCGGACACTTACGCGTGAAACTTCATGCCTCGAACTTCTTTCGGCAGGTCTGCCCTGACGGTCCGGCTCGCGGCGCGCAACCTGCTTCGGCAGCGGCGGCGTGCCGCGCTCGCCTTAGGGATCGTCTGCGGCGGTGTCATAGCCTACCTATTGGCCGGGGGCTTCATCGAGTGGGTATTCCAGAGCATGCGCCACGGTGCGATCTACTCCCAACTCGGCCATGTTCAGATCACGCGCCCGGGTTATTTCCGCGAGGGCCTGGGTGATCCCTACAAGTATCTGTTGCCGCGGGACACCGGCGTCGTTACCAAAGACGGCGTGCAAGGGGTACGGACAGTGGCGCCGCGACTCGCCTTCAGCGGACTCATCAGCCTTGGCGATGTCACCGTTTCCTTCTTGGGAGAAGGCATCGACCCGGTTCTCGAAGCTCCGATCACCGAGGGGATCATCGTGGCCGCCGGGCAGGATCTGACGGCCGGCGGACCGCAATCGGTAATGCTCGGCGAGGGCCTGGCCGAGCAGCTGGGGGCCACGCCCGGCGACACCGTCGTGCTGCTGTCGACGCCCGCCGACGGCGGACTGAATGCAGTCGAACTGACGGTGGCCGGTCTCTTCGCCACGGCGAGCAAGGCGTTCGATGACAGTGCATTGCGCGTGCCGATCGATGTCGCACGGAACCTGATGCGGGTCGACGGCGCGACCAGTTGGGCAGTATTGCTGGAGCGAACCGAGGCGACCGACGATTTCGTCGAAAGATTGCGCACCCGCCTCTCTCCGGCCGATTTCGAGATCTTCCCGTGGTCGGATCTCGCCGATTTCTACAACAAGACTGTCGAGCTGTTTTCCCGACAAGTGGGCGCCGTTCGGTTTCTGATCGCGCTGATCGTGATCCTCAGCATCTCGAACACGTTGTCGATGGCGGTGATAGAGCGCACGGGCGAGATCGGCACCGCGATGGCGCTGGGTATTCGGCGGCGCGGAATCCTTGGGCTATTCCTCGGCGAAGGAATACTGCTCGGCCTCTTCGGCGGGGTTCTGGGACTCGTGCTCGGCATCACGCTCGCGGCAGTGCTGTCGGCGATCGGAATCCCCATGCCCCCGCCTCCCGGAATGGGGAGAGGCTACATTGGCGAAATCATCGTCACCCCGGCACTGGCCCTTGACGCCTTTCTGCTCGCCTTCATGGCAACATTGATCGCGAGCGTTTTTCCCGCTTGGAAGGCGTCGCGCATGAATATCGTCGACGCACTGCGACATCAACGATGAGCGGAATGTCCTTCACGCTTGCTCTGCGCAACATCTTTCGCCAGCGAGTCCGCACGGCAATGACGCTGGGCGCGATCGTCTTCGGCGTGACCGGGCTGATCCTTTCGGGTGGCTTCGTGCAAGATATTTTCGTGCAACTCGGCGAGGCGACCATCCATTCGCAGACGGGCCATCTCCAGGTGTTCCGCAAGGGTTTCCTCGAACGCGGAACGCGCCAGCCGCAGGACTTCCTTATCGAGGACCCGCACGTCGTCGCAGACCGGATTCAGGCAATTCCGGCGGTGAAGGACGTCGCAGCGAGATTGAATTTCTCGGGCCTGCTCAACAACGGGCGACGCGATCTGGCCATCATCGGCGAAGGCGTCCAACCCGACAAAGAGACGCGGCTTGGCACCTTTCTTTCGCTCACTGCCGGGCGTCACCTGACGGATGCGGACGCGTTCGGGATGGCCGTGGGGCAAGGGGTGGCTCACTCGCTCGGTCTCAAACCGGGCGATACGGTCACGCTTGTGCTGAACACCATCGAAGGCGCGTTGAACACCCTCGATTTCGAGGTCGTCGGCGTTTTTCAGAGTTTTTCGAAGGACTTCGACGCGCGCGCCGTGCGAATCCCGCTCGCCGCGGCACAAGAACTGATGCTCACGGCTGGGGCAAACGTTCTCGTGACAACGCTGCACCGCACCGAAGACACGAGGAGCGCACTCGCACAGGTCCGCGCGGCGATCGACCCCGAGAGGCTCGAGGCACAAGGCTGGCAGACGCTCGCGGATTTCTACGAAAAGACGGTCGACCTTTACGAGCGCCAGTTCGGCGTGCTGCAGTTGATAATCCTGTTCATGGTACTGCTTTCGGTAACGAACACTGTGAATATGACGGCGTTCGAGCGGCTCGCGGAATTCGGCACTGTGCGGGCGCTGGGTAATCGGAAGCGCGACGTGTTCCGCCTGCTGATCGTCGAGAACCTACTGCTCGGGCTAATCGGGGCGACGCTCGGCGTTGTCGTCGGTGCCCTCCTCGCGCTCGCCATTTCCGCCGTTGGCATTCCGATGCCGCCGCCGCCGAATGCCAACATGGGATACACAGCCGTGATTCGCCTCCTGCCGTTCACAATCGTCTCGGCATGGCTGATCGGCTTTCTTGCGACGGCCGCCGCCGCGGTCTTTCCCGCCCGGCGTGTCTCGGGCACTTCGATCGTCGATGCCTTGCGCCAGGGTACCTAGCGCAATCGGAGAGACACGAGCATGCAACTTTTCGACCGGTTCAACCTCGGGCATGGATTCCGGAAATACTTCGAAATTCTCCCTGCACTCAACGACACGTTGCGCGACGACGTCTTTCGCGTTCGTCACGAGGTCTATTGCCAGGAGCTCGCGTTCGAGCCGGTCCGACCGGATGCCCGCGAGACCGACGAATACGACGCGCAGAGCCTGCATTGCCTGCTGCGGACGAGTCATGATCCGCAACGCCTCGTCGGCTGCACGCGGCTCGTGCTCACCAATCCCGAAAGCCCGCAAGCGCCGCTGCCGTTCGAGCGGACCTGCGCGAAAACGCTCGACCGTTCGATCATCGATCCGGCGCGCCTGCCTCGGGAACGCATCGCCGAAGTCTCACGACTTGCCGTCCGCTCGCCGTTCCGGCGCCGGCGCGGCGAAACGGACGACTCGGCGCCGATTCACGACGAGGACTTCGGCAACGTCGTCTATCCGCGCTTCCCGTACATTCCGATCGGCCTCTACCTCGGCGCGATCGCGCTCGCGAAGCGAAGCGGCATCGACACCATCTTCGTACTGACCGAACCACGGCTCGCGTCGCATTTCGCGAAGCTCGGCGTCGAGATCAAACAGATCGGCGGCCCCGTCGAACACCGCGGAATGCGGATTCCGTCGATGATGGACGTCGAGAGCATCGTCAGGAACATGCGCTTCCTGGTCAAACCGATCTGGCGCGTGATTCACGACGAAATCGAAAACGGTTACAAGGGTGCGGCGGGAAGTTCGCAGCTTTCCGCCTGAGGACAACCGGCCCCATCGCCGCGGATTCGTCCGACTCGTTTTTCTTCGATGCCGAAATGCCGGCAGGTCCGGCGCGCTCGACGCGTAAAAAACCCGCGGCGCGGCGCGGGTTTTCCTGACTGCCGGAGCCTTCCCCGTCAGCTTGCGAGCGAAGCCCGGATCTGCTCGAGCGTGCTCGGATCGTCGATCGTCGTGAGGTCGCCCGGGTCGCGGCCTTCGGCGAGTGCCTGGATCGAGCGGCGCAGCATCTTGCCCGAGCGCGTCTTCGGCAGGCCGGAGATGAAATGCACGCGTGCCGGACGCGCGATCGCGCCGAGCAGGTTGTCGACGGTCTTCATCACGTCCTTTTCGAGCGCGGCGCGCATTTCGGCGGTCTCGACGCGCGACGCATCCTTGACCACCGCAAACGCCATCGGCATCTGACCCTTCAGCGGGTCGGCGACGCCGACGACGGCGACCTCGGCGATCGCCGCGTTCGCCTGGATCGCTTCCTCGATTTCGCGCGTACCGAGCCGGTGGCCGGCGACGTTGATGACGTCGTCCATGCGGCCGAGGATCGTGTGGTAGCCCTCCCCGTCCTTGATGCCCCAGTCCGACGACGAGAACACGACCGGCTCCTGGAACAGCGTGAAGTAGGTGCTGACGTAGCGGTCGTCCTGGCCCCACACCGTCGACAGGCAGCCCGGCGGCAGCGGCGGCACGACGCCAACGATGCCCTTCTCGTTCGGGCCGCATTCGCTGCCGTCCTCGCGGAAGATGCGCAAGTCGTAGCCATACACCGGGAAGCTCGGCGAGCCGTACTTGATCGGGGTCTGCTCGACGCCCCGCACCGCGGAGAGCATCGGCCAGCCAGTCTCGGTCTGCCAGTAGTTGTCGATGACCGGGATGCCCAGTTCGTCCATGATCCACTTGTGAGTGGTCTCGTCGAGGGGTTCGCCGGCGAGGAAGAGGTGCTTCAGCGACGACAAATCGTACTTCTTCAGGTAGGCCGGATCCTGCTTCTTCAGCACGCGCACCGCGGTCGGCGCCGAGAACATCACGCTGACCTTGTACTTTTCGACGATCTGCCACCAGATGCCCGCGTCGGGGCGCAGCGGCGTGCCTTCGTACATCACGGTCGCCATGCCCGCGAGAAGCGGGCCATAGATGATGTAGCTGTGGCCGACGACCCAACCGATGTCGGACGTCGAGAACATCGTTTCGCCGGCGTCGCCGGTGAAGATATGCTTCATCGACGCCGCGAGCGCGACCGCATAGCCGCCGGTATCGCGCTGCACGCCCTTCGGTTTGCCCGTCGTACCCGACGTGTAGAGGATGTAGCTCGGCTCGGACGATTCGAGCCACGTCACCGGCACCTGTGCGTCCAGGTGCTTCGCGCGCAACTCGGCGTAACCGACGTCGCGGCCTTCGACCTTCGCGAAGCCCTTGTCGAGGCCGCGGTCGACGATCAGCACCTTCTGCGGCGGACACTCGGCGAGCTTGCACGCTTCATCGACGAGGTGCTTGTACGGCACCGGCTTGCCGTTGCGCATGCCGGCGTCGGAGCTCACCATCAGCACCGGCTTGGCGTCATCGATTCGGGTCGCGAGCGAGCCCGCGGCGAAGCCGCCGAACACCACCGAGTGGATCGCGCCGATGCGGGCGCAGGCAAGCATCGCGAACGCGGCTTCGGCGATCATCGGCATGTAGATCAGCACGCGATCGCCCTTCCCGACGCCGAGGTCCTGATAGATCGCTGCCATCCGCTCGACTTCGCGCTGCAGTTCGGCGAACGTGTAGACCTTCTCCTCGTCGGTCTCGGTCGAAATGTAGACCAGCGCACGGTCGTTCGGCCGCTGCGCGGCGTGGCGGTCGACCGCGTTGTAGCAAAGGTTCGTCTCGCCGCCCTTGAACCACTTCACGAACGGCGGGTTCGAGAAATCGCAGATCTGTTCGGCCGGCTTGTTCCACTCGATGAGCTGCGCCTGCTCGGCCCAGAACTCGTCGCGCTTGTCGATCGAGCGACGGTGGAACTCCTTGTACGTCGTCATATTCACCCTCTCCCAAAGATTTCCCTGATTGCTTACGACTTGCAGGCGCCCGGCGGAGGCTCGAAGGCACCCGGGGCGCCACCAGTTGCTGCTTATATTTTTTTGATTGCTGCTTCTGCTGTTCAACCTTTCGCTGCCGAACCACTGTCGCGCCCCGCGTCGGGGTCGAATCTTCTCAGTGTGTCGATCGGGATTCCGCAACGAAGCTGCGATTCTACCAACTCGAGCAGTGGAAGCAGCGTCGCAACGACCACCGGCAGCTGCCCGTGCAGTTCCGCGGTCTCGCCCAGACGCAGGCGCGCGAGGACCTGGTCGATGCTGACCGTCTGCTTCAGGTGGCGGTCGACGAATTCCTGCCGGACTTCGCCGCCATTGCCGACGACGCGATTTCCCCCGGCATCCCTGCCGCTACGGGCGCGCTGCACGGCGAGCCCAATCAGGTCACTGACGGTCTTCACCGAGTCGGTCGTCGAACTCGACACGCCTATCGTGACGCTGATGCGGATGCGCTCGTCACGATAGGTCATCACGAGCTTTTCCATCGCTTTCTGCAGGCGCAGCGCGAACGCGCAACAGCCGATCAGCTCGGTACTCGGCGACAGGATCGCAAACTGCGCGCTGCCGAGTTGCGCGACCGTGTCCTCCTTGCGCACCTTCGTCGCGAGGATCTTCGACAGCTTGCGCGTGACCAGTTGCGCGACATGGTCCCCATGCCGATCGACCAGCTGCTCGTAACGGTCGATCTCGACGATCATCGCGCCGATGTCGCCCTGCCTCCGGCGCGCGAGTGCGAGTTCCTGCTCGCCGCGCCAGTTCATGTAGGACTCGGTCGCGAGGCCCGACACCGGGTCCACCGGGCTTTGCTTCGCGAGCGCCTCGCGACTCTCCTCCAGCGCCCGGCGCGTCTGCGCGAGACGCGTCAGCGAATCGAGCCGGGCGAGCAGTTCGGCGGCGCCGATCCCCTTCGTGATGAAGTCGTTCGCGCCGAGCTGCCGCGCGCGCTCCCGCGCCGAATCGTCCTCGTCGCCCGAAATGACAATCACCGGCAGTTCGTGGATGCGCGACAGCCTCGACGCACGGATCCGCTCGAGCAGTCCGTAACCGTCGAGCTGCGGCATGCCGATGTCGGTGAGGACTAAGTGGATCGTCGGATCGACCAGCAGCGCCTGCCAGCCGGCCTCGCCGTCGGCCTCCTCCCGGAATTCGAACCGGCCCCGGATGAGCTTGATGAGCGACGCCCGCACCATCCGGGAATCATCGACGATCAGCACTTTCGGCAATGGCTGATGCGGGTCTTCGCTCATGTTTGGAGGTCTCCGATAACGGCTCAGGCGCCGATCTTCACGACCGTGCGCCCCTTGATTTCGCCCTTGATGAAGGCGTCGAACGCGCCGGGCAGCTCGTCGAACGCGATCGTACGGGTAACGGCCGCGAGGTGCTTCGGCTTGAGGTCGGCCGCGAGTCGGTCCCAGACGCGCTGGCGCGTCGGGAAGCCCATGTAGCCCGAGTCGATGCCGAGCAGGCTCACGCCGCGCAGGATGAACGGGAACACGGTCGTGCTGATGTTGAAGCTCGCCGCGTTGCCGATGCTAGCGACCGTCCCGGCCTGCTTCGTCGTCGCCAGCACCCAGTGCAGAATCTGCCCGCCGACGTTGTCGACGGCACCGGCCCACTCGCCGGCTTCGAGCGGACGCACCTTGTCGAAGTCGATCGTGCTGCGCAGGCGCACCTCGCCCGCGCCGAGCATCTTCAGATAGTCGCTCTCGGCTTCCTTGCCGGTCAGCGCGACGACGTGATAGCCGAGACGCGCGAGCATGTCTATCGCAAGTCCTCCGACGCCGCCGGTCGCGCCGGTGACGACGACCGGGCCGTTTGCCGGCGTCAGCCCGTTGTCTTCCATGCGGACGACGCCGAGCGCGGCGGTGAAGCCCGCCGTGCCGAGCGCCATCGCCTCGAACAGGTCGAGTCCGGCGGGCAGCGGCACGACCCAGCCGGCCGGCACGCGGGCATATTCGGCGTAACCGCCGTGATGGGCGACGCCGATGTCGAAGCTCGTCGCGATCACCTTGTCGCCCGGGCGGAAGCGGCCGTCGCTGCTATCGACGACTTCGCCCGACATGTCGATGCCGCCGACACACGGGAAGCGGCGGATGATCTTGCCGGCGCCGGTTGCCGCGAGGGCATCCTTGTAGTTGATGCTGGAATAATGGACCCGAATCAGCACTTCGCCGTCATCGAGCCGGCCGGGATCGAGCGCCGTCATGCGCCCGGATACTTTCTTGCTGTCACCCTGATCGATCAGGAAGGCCTTGAAGGGGGAATTCACGGGAACAGCTCCTCTCGGTTTGCCGCGCACGGAGCCGGCGCAGCGGTTTTTTCGGCCGATTATAGCGAAATCCCGCTGCCGGGCTTTTCGCCCCCCGGGCGGTTTCGCCGGTCGAACGGAAATCCGGGCTTCATTTCGCGCGGGCTGCAGCCGATAATCGCCGGACGACCACCGCCTCCCATTCGAACTCCTTCCGATGGCATTCCTCGACGCCCCGCTCGACTCGGTCGATGCCTACGTCCGCTTCCTTTCCGCGCAGGACGTGCCGGTGCTTCGCCAGACCGTCCGCGAGCTCGAAGCGCTGCGCGCGTCGCAGGATTCGGTCAGCGGCAAGCGCATCGCGGCGGTCGTGCTCGCGGATCCGCTGATGACTGCGAAGCTGCTCACAACCCTGCAGGCGAGACGGACGCTGGCGCAGAATCACGACATCACGACGATCGACCGCGCGATCATGATGATGGGCATCGGTCCGTTCTTCGACACGTTTTCAGCGATGCCGACCGTCGAGGACGTGCTCGCCCACCGCCACGACGCGCTCGTCGGCGTGCTGAAGGGGATCGGGCGCGCGCGCAAGGCTACGCATTACGCGCGGGACTGGGCGATCCTGCGTCACGACCTCGACGTCGACGAAATCACGGTCGCCGCGCTGCTGCTCGAGGCGGCCGACATCCTGTGCTGGACGTTCGCGCCGACACTGACGCTGCAGGTTCATGCGCTGCAGCGGGCAAATCGCTGGCTGCGCAGCGCTCAGGCACAGCGCGCGGTGTTCGGTTTCATCGCGCAGGAAATCCAGGTCGCATTGGTCCGGGCGTGGAAGCTGCCGGACCTCCTGGTCGCATTGATGGACGAGTCGTCGGCGGCCAACCCGCGCGTGCGCAACGTGCTGCTCGCGGCCGACTTCGCGCGCCACGTCGCCGACCGCTGGAGCAACGACGCGCTGCCCGACGACATCGCGGAGATCGAAAAGCTCGTTCATCTGCCGCGCGAGGCGCTGCTCGCCCGGCTCGGCGTCCCGGGGGAGGAGCTGTACCGCTTCTTTCCGCCGGCGACCTGATCGCTCAGCGCCGGTTTCCAGCCGGATCGCGGGACGATCTTGTTGCAGCGCGCCGATCAGCCGGCGCGGCTCTCGAGGGCTTCCCAGCGGACCATGGCGGCGTCGATCTCCGATTCGAGGGCGTCGAGGCGCGTCTTGATCTGGACGACCTCCTGCGGGGCCTGCTGATACAAAGCCGGGTCAGCCATTCGCGCCTGCAGTGCGGCCTGCTCGGCTTCGAGCGCCGCGATGCGGTCGGGCAGACCTTCGAGCTCGCGCTTCTCGTTGAATGTCAGTTTGCCGCTGCGCGTTGATGTCGGTTTCGCCGGCGGGGCCGCAGCGCTCTTCACGGTCACTGCCGCGCGCGCCTGCTCGGCCTCGCGTTCGGCTTCGGCCTGCTTCACGCGCTGCCAGTCCGCGTAGCCGCCGGCATACTCGCCCCAGCGGCCGTCGCCCTCGGCCGCGATCACCTGCGTGACGACGTTGTCGAGGAACGCGCGGTCATGGCTGACGAGGAACAGCGTGCCTTCGTACGACGCGAGCAATTCTTCGAGCAGGTCGAGCGTCTCGATGTCGAGGTCGTTCGTCGGCTCGTCGAGCACCATCACGTTCGCCGGACGCGCGAACAGCCGCGCGAGGAGCAGGCGGTTGCGCTCACCGCCGGACAGCGACTTCACCGGGGAGCGCGCGCGCTGCGGCGCGAACAGGAAGTCGCCCAGATAACCGATCACATGCTTGCGCTCGCCGCCGATCTCGACGAAATCCGAGCCCGGGCTGATGACTTCGGTGAGCGGCAGTTCGGGATCGAGCTGGGCACGAAGCTGGTCGAAATACGCGACCGTCTGCCGCGTACCGCGCCGCACCGTCCCGGCATCGGGCGCGATTTCGCCAAGGATCAGCTTCAGCAGCGTGGTCTTCCCGGCGCCGTTCGGCCCGATAAAGCCGATGCGGTCGGCGCGCAGGATCCGGGTCGAGAAATCGCGCACGACGACGCGGTCGCTGAACCGTTTCGTGACGTCGGTGAGCTCCGCGACCATCTGGCCGCTCTGTTCGCCCTTGTCGACCGCCAGCTTCACGTTGCCGAGACGGTCGCGCCGCGCGGCGCGGTCGCGGCGCAACGCTTCGAGCCGGCGCACCCGGCCCTCGTTGCGCGTGCGGCGCGCTTCGACTCCCTTGCGGATCCACACTTCTTCCTGCGCGAGCACCTTGTCGAAACGCGCGTGCGCCTTCGCTTCGGCGTCGAGCTCCTCGACCTTGCGGCGCTGGTACTCGCCGAAGCGCCCCGGATAACTGCCGAGCCGGCCGCGGTCGAGTTCGACGATGCGGGTCGCAACGTTGTCGAGAAAGACGCGGTCGTGGGTGACGACGACGACCGCGCCGCGGAAATCGCGGATCAGCGATTCGAGCCACAGGATGCCGTCGAGGTCGAGATGATTCGTCGGCTCGTCGAGGAGCAGGAGGTCCGGCTCGCCGACGAGGGCGCGGGCGAGCGCGACCCGCTTGACGCCACCGCCGGACAGGCTCGAAACGAGCGCGTCGCCGGGCAAGCCGAGTCGCACGAGGATTTCGTCGACCCGCTGGTTCAGGCGCCACGCGTCGGCCGCGTCGATTTCGTGCTGCACGGCGGCGAGCCGGGCGAGCGATTCGCGCGTCGCGGACTCGGCGACGTCGTGCATCGCCGCGTGGTAGTCGACGAGCAATTGCGCGGCGTCGCCGAGTCCGTCGGCGATCGTCGAGAAGACATCGCGCTCCAACGCGAAGTCCGCCTCCTGCGGCACATAGGCGACCTTCAGTCCCGACTGGCGCCAGACCGTGCCGTCGTCGAGCAGGGCCTGCCCCGCCAACACCTTCAGCAGGCTGGATTTGCCCGAGCCGTTGCGACCGATCAGCACGACGCGCTCGCCAGCGTCGAGCTGGAACTCGGCGTGATCGAGAAGATCGACGTGCCCGTAGGCGAGACAGGCAGTGTCGATGGTAAGCAGGGGCATAGCGAGAGGGCTCGTTGGAAAATGAGAAGGATTTTACCGGCGCGCCGTCGGCGCCGGCCGGGTTGACGGATAATGCGGCGCAGCATTTGTTGTTTCAACCGGAAAAGCGAGGCCGAATGGAAGCATTGCTGGAGCGCTTCTGCGAAGCGGATGGAGACGGGCTGGACCTGTGGGTCGCGCTCGTGGACCACCTGCGCCCCGCTCGTGCACACGACGCCGAAGCGGCGATCGCCAGTCTTCACGAGCTGACGGACACGCTCGTCCGGCGTCGGGATCTCGCCGAAGGACTGTGCGATGCGCTGAGCCGCCTGTTTGACGAGTGCAAGCAGGTTTCACTGTACGTGTCGTCCGGATTGCTGCCTTCGACCGGCTTTTTTTCCGAAACGGCACGCCGGATCTCGGAGCGCCTGCTGCCCGACGTCATCGACATCGGCTACATGAAGGACGTGCTGAGTGTTGTCTTTCACCGCGTCGACGACGAACAGTGGGTCAACGCGATCCCGGACGAGGACTGGGAGGATTTTCTGCGGGCGGTGCTCGGCTCGACGGCGGTTCAGGCCGACACCAGCGGAGCGGGAGTCGAATTGCCGAACCCCGCGGAGGAGATCGTCGAAGCGCTGCGGGTCCTGTCGTACCACGTCTGCGCGATCGGCCTGGAGCCGGAGCTGATCCGCGTTGACCCGTCGCTCGAGGAACACGAATCGCCGTTTCTCGCGCAGAACGCGGAACTGCTCGCCTACTTGGAGCGGTATCGCCGTGCGTGGGCCGACGACGACGCGATGCTCGAAGAGCAGAAACACCTCGAGGTCATGCTCGACCAGTGCAGCGAGGTCGTCCTGCGCATCCGGCGGCGCGCGGCGAAGATCGGCACGAGCCTGACGCTCACGTTCAAGCTCGAGCGCCTGCGCCAGCACCTGACGCGGATCACCGACCTGCTCGAACTGCTGCATCGGCTTCACGCCGCGCGCCGCATGGATGCCGTCGCACCGCAGATCGTCGGGCTTTTCAAGGAGCTCGTGCGCGCCGAGTGCCGCAAGAACAAGCTCTCGGACTACTGGAGCCAGAACGTCGAGCTGCTGTCGCTGCGGATGACCGAAAGCGCGAGCAAGACGGGCGAGCACTACATCACCACGACCCGGCGCGAATACTTCGGGATTCTCGGGTCGGGCGCGCTCGGCGGGCTGATCATCGCGATGATGACCGGGCTGAAGATCGTACTCGGCGCACAGGGATTCGCGCCGCTGACCGGCGCGCTGGCGTTTTGCCTGAATTACGGCCTCGGATTCGTCCTCATCCACATCCTCGGCGGCACGGTCGCGACGAAGCAGCCTGCGATGACGGCGAACGCGATCGCCGCGTCGATCGGCGAATCCCAAGGCAAGACGCGCAACCTGGAGAATCTCGTCGAACTCATCGCGCGCACGATTCGCAGCCAGCTCGCCGCGATCCTCGGCAACGTCGGGGTCGCCATTCCCACCGCGATGCTGCTGTCGCTCGGAATCCACGCGATCGTCGGGACGCCGTTCATCGAAGGCGACAAGGCCCGGGAACTCCTCGAACAGGTCGATCCATGGAGCGGCGCCGTTTTCTTTGCGGCGATCGCCGGATTCTGCCTGTTCCTTTCCGGCCTGATCGCGGGCTACTACGACAACCTGTCGGCGTATGCCCGCATCCCTCAACGATTGCGTCAGCTGCGCTGGGCGCGCCGGCTGTTCGGCCAGCAGCGCATGGAGCGGGTCGCCGCCTACGTCGAGAAAGATCTCGGAGCCCTCGCCGCCAATTTCTTCTTCGGCTTCCTGCTCGGCGGGGTCACGGCGCTCGGCGTCCTGCTCGGCCTGCCGCTCGATATCCGGCACATCGCGTTTTCGTCGGCCTACGTCGGATACGCCACCGTCGGCATGGAGTTCGATCTCAGCTTGCAACTCGCGCTGCTGTCCGCCGCGGGGGTTGCCTTGATCGGACTCACGAACCTCGCCGTCAGCTTCACGCTGACCCTATACGTGGCACTGCGCGCGCGTCGGATCACATTCGCCCAGGGCCGCCATCTCGCAGTGATGATCCTCAAGCGGTTCCTCTCGCACCCGCGCGATTTCCTGCTCCCGCCGGCCAATGGCGGCGAGCCAGCGCAAAAACCCGACGGCCCAGGCGCCGACCGGCGGGGCGACGCCGAAAACGGCTCGAAAATCGCCGACGAGTCGAAGGATGCGCTTGGTCACCGACGCCTGAACAGCTAGAATTGCGCGCTCTCCCCGTAGTTCAATGGATAGAACGGGCGCCTCCTAAGCGCCAGATACAGGTTCGATTCCTGTCGGGGGGACCACGCTGCCGACCGTCTATCCCCTGAGCCGGCCTCCTAATCCAGCCCCTCGAGCAGGGATTTCAGATACTCGATCGGAATCGCATAGCTGATCCCGGAAGGATCGCTGAGGACGTTTTCCTTCGTCGACTTCACGAAAACCATGTTGACGACGCCGATCACACGTCCACTGTCGGGATCGAAAACCGGGCTGCCGCTGTTTCCCGGGTAGGTTGTCGCATCGAGCTGGTAGACGCGGAACGGGTCGTTCGCCAGGCGGCGGACGAGCACGGGGTCGAGCGCCTGCGCGCGTGCCTGGGGGATGCCGATCGGCGTGATCGCGGCGACGATGCCGCGGTGCGTGACCGGTGCGAGGCCGAGGACGCTGCCGATCGGAAACCCAGTTAGCGCGACACTCTGTCCCTCCCGAACGGCCCCGGAGCTGTTCAGCGCCAGCGGCGGCAGCGGCGGCCCCTCGATGCGCAGCACCGCGAGATCATGGTTCTTATCCACCGCAACCCTCGCTGCCTTCCGCACCGTGCTTCGCTTCTCGCCCGGCACGGCGATCGCGAGCGACTCCATCTGCTCATTGGCCACCGCGTCGGGCAGCACGTGGGCGTTCGTCGCGATCAGCGATCCATCTCCGACCGCAAAACCGGTGCCGCGAAAGCGGAAGGCGGGGCTGCCGGTGGGCTGGTAGGTACCGACAGCGACGATCGCCGGCTTGATCCGGGGGAGCATGTCGACGAGATCCGCGAGGGCCGAAAGCGGCATCACTGCGCAGACCGCGACCGCTGCCGAGCGGGCGAGGCCGCGTGCTCTCGCCGCACCGACGACAGCGATCACAAGTCGCCCTCTTTTTTCGTCGCGGCGCGGACGAGGCGAAAGATCGCGCTCGGCGCGGCGACGCTGCTGTCGAACGGATGCTCGCGCTGCTGAACGAAATTAAGGATCCGCGTGACATAGGCGCGCGTCTCCGGAAACGGCGGTACGCCGCGGTAGCGATCGACATTGCCCTCGCCCGCGTTGTAGGCGGCTGCGGCGAGCGCGACATCGCCGGCGAAATACGCGAGCAGCCAGCGCAGGTAGGACAGGCCGCCGCGGATGTTTTCCTTCGGATCGAAGGGATTGCGAACGTTGAACCGTGCCGCGGTGTCGGGAATCAGCTGCATCACGCCCATCGCGTTCTTCGGCGACACCGCCATCGGATTGAGGGCCGACTCGGTAACCGCGATCGCGAGCGCGAAGCGCGGGCTGATCTGATAGGTCGGCGCCATTTCTACGACGAGCCGCGCGACCCGCTGGCGCTCGGCGGACAACGCCCTGATATGCGACTCGATGCTCCAGTCACCGCCGCCAGCGCTCGCGACCTGGCTTCCCGGGCTCCGCATGCACTCCGGCAGCTTGCCGTTGCCGCTGCCGGTAAAGCGCAGCATCTGCTGCGCATGCGCATTTCCCTTCGCGGCGGCCATTGCGAAAAGCGCGGCGGCATACGTGTCGCTGCGCTGCATGCCGCGCCCGTTCGCGTACATCCAGCCCAGCGCATGCATTCCGTCGGCGTTGCCGAGCCGGGCGGCTTCGCAGTACAGCGCCGCCGCCCGTGCCGTGTCGCGCTGAACGCCTTCGCCGTGCTCGAAGGCGAGGCCCTGCGCGACGAGTTGCCCGCCGGGCTGCGCGCTGGGCGATGGGGTCTTGCCCCGCGGCGGATCGGCGGCGAGCGCCGGCGTACCGGCGAAGCTCGCCGCGACAAGCCAGGGCAGGACGGGATGACAACGTGAATTGACCGGCGAACGCGGTTTCATGGTCCCTCCCAGTCGTCTTGTGCGTCGACGGCTCGTGCAGGTGTTGTAGCAGAGGCGCCTACAGCCGCCAGACTGTTACACCCGCCTCGCGCAGGGCCGGCGCGTCGTAGCTGGACTTCACGTCGGCGAAGATGCCCGCCGGCAGGAGCTTGCCGGTGATTTGCGCGAGCGACATTTCGAGGGAGGCGCGGTGCGAGACCGCGGCGACCATCGCGGCGGCCTGGGGCAGTTCGTCCCAGGTTTTCAGACGAACGCCGTATTCGTGCATCGCTTCCGCGGGCGTCGCGACCGGGTCGTGCACGTGCACCTTGCAGCCGAAACTCTCGAGTTCGCGGACGACGTCGATGACCTTGCTGTTACGCAGGTCCGGGCAGTTTTCCTTGAACGTCAGGCCGAGCACGATCACGTCGCAGCCGCGGATCGAGTGCCCCGCCTGGATCATCTGCTTGACGGTCTGTTCGGCCACGAACTTGCCCATCCCGTCGTTGATCCGGCGGCCCGCGAGAATCACGTCG
>NZ_JAKFEF010000064.1:0-3110 GCF_036675785.1 Aromatoleum sp. | reverse complement strand
TCGTGCGCGACCTCGCGGCCGGTCCGCGGCGATTCGTGGAACTGCAGCGGGTCCTGCCGGGAATCTCCACCGAGCAGCTCCGCGCGGGCCGCCGCCGCCGCGCGCGCCTCGTCACCGAGCTCCGAGCCGTGCAGCATTCCGGTGAACGCCGGCTGCCACTCCAGGCCCGCGAACAGGCGCTCCGCACGCTCCGCGGCGAGGTACGTGTAGGGCGACGCGAGATCGAAGTACAGCGTCGCCCGCGTGAGCGCGCCGCGCGAAGCAGGCTCCCGCGGTCGGCGCGACGCCCGGTGCGCGTCCAACGACGTAACCGTTCCCATGAAAGCGGTAACGCACGACGTCTGCGAAACCTGCGGCAACCTTCGCACAGGTTTGGACCCTCAAAGGCCCCTGCAACCCCCCGCTACCTTCCGGTGCGTCGAAACGCCACTAAGGTGCGAAGCCTGAGTCACGCCGCCCCACGGCACACCCGGCTCACGCCAACCATGGCCTCCCCCACCCCCCCGCCCAAGCGCCATCCGTACGCCCAGTGGGCACCCGATGCCCGGGCCCTCGACCTCGTCGGGGACAAGTGGACACTGCTCATCGTGCGCGACCTCGCGGCCGGTCCGCGGCGATTCGTGGAACTGCAGCGGGTCCTGCCGGGAATCTCCACCGAGCAGCTGCGCTCGCGCCTGAACCGGATGGTCGCCGACGGCCTGCTGACGCGCCAGCGCTATCGCGAGGTGCCGCCGCGCGTCGACTACGAGCTGACCCGGCGCTCGCACGAACTGCTGCCGGTCCTCGGCGCCCTGGCTCGCTGGGGCCTGGACTGGGCGTGGACCGCGCCGCGCGAAGGCGAGGCGATCGACATCGGCGCGATCCTGCGCGTCGCCCCCGGCCTGATCAGCGCGCCCGTCAGCGTGTCCGGCGTCGCCGAGCTGTCCGTCCTGCGCGCGGACGGCACGACGTGCCACTACACGATCACCGTCTCCCGCGGCACGGCCACGATCGCCGAGGCCCCCGCATCCGACGCCGACGTCCGCATCTCCGGCACCGAGGCCGACTGGATCGACGCGCTCGGTCCGGACGCCGATCGCGACCGGCTCGCGACGAGCGGCGACGAGCGCATCGCGCGCGTCGTGCTCGACGGCGTCGGCGCGATCGCGCCGCGGGCCACGCGCGCCGCGTAGCGCCAACAGATTCACACGCAATCCTCACACCACATGCGACCGGTGTCGGTTTCGCTGGTTAGGCTCATGGTTGCTCCCATCCGTGCCGATGTGGTGCCGAGACCCCGCCGAAAGGATGCTGCTTCGTGAATCGCCGCCTGTTGCCCTCGCTGCTCATCGCCGGACTGCTGCTCGCGGTCCCGGCCAGCGCCTCGGCCAAGACCAACGTCGCCGTCGGAATCGGCGATCAGAGTCCCGCCATGTTCACGGACGCCAACTGGAAGGCACTGAACCTCAAGAAGACGCGGTACTTCGTCGAGTGGAACACGATCGACCAGCCGGGTGAGCTGCAGAAGGCCGATGCCTTCGTCGCGGCCGCGCGCGCGGCCGGCGTCTCCGTGCTCATGCACATCTCCACCGACGACATCAACTCGCAGCCACGCAAGCCGCTGCCGAGCAACTCCGCGTACAAGACGAAGGTCGGCGCGCTCGTCGCCCGCTACCGCGCCCTGGGCGTCAAGGACTGGGGCGTCTGGAACGAGGCCAACCACAAGTCCCAGCCGACGGCGAAGAGCCCCAAGCGCGCCGCCGAGTTCTACAAGACGTTCCGCAAGTTCAAGTGCTCGGGCTGCAAGATCGTCGCGCTCGACGTCCTCGATCAGGCCGGCGTGGAGCGCTACATCGCCAGCTGGCTCAAGGCCGCCGGCTCGCTCGGCAACAAGGCGAGGATCATCGGGATCCACAACTACTCCGAGGTCAACCGCAAGCTGGGGGAGAAGCGCTCGGCCAGCAGCTTCAAGCGCTACCCGGGCACCACGCGGATCATCAAGGCCGTGCGCAAGAAGAACAAGGTCGCGAAGTTCTGGCTCACCGAGACCGGTGGGCTGGCGAGCTTCGGCAACGGCTTCAAGTGCGACCGCAACCGCCAGTCGAGCACGACGAAGTTCATGTTCAGCCTCATCAAGAAGCACGACAAGAACGTCGAGCGGCTGTACAGCTACAACTACTTCGGCAACGGCTGCACGCCCGCGTTCGACGGTGGTCTGGTCGAGGCCAACGGTACGCCGCGCCCGGCGTACAACACGTTCAAGAGCCAGCTGAAGAACACGCAGCGCTGATCGGCCTTCGGTTCCCCCGGGCGCGCGTAGGATGCGCGGCGCGCGCCCGGGTAGCCGAATGGCATAGGCAGGCGGTCTTAAAAATCGCTGCTCGCAAGAGCGTGCGGGTTCGAATCCCGCCCCGGGCACTCCTCACCGAGTCCTCACGAAACCGCGCCATTTCGCCGGTAGCCTGAGATCAACCTCGGAACTTCGCACCCGCTGCGGGGTTCTTACCGAGCAGGGGCACGACGCCCTTCGTCATCCACGTGGAAGCCACAGCCCTCAAGCACAGCGTCCCGGTCGGCATGCGGGGTCCCAGCCCGCTGCTGCGCCTGCAGTCAGACGAGCGTCTGATCGTCCTCGTGCGGCGCGGCAACCACGCCGCGTTCGAGACGCTCGTCGCGCGCTACCAGTCGCGCCTGCTCGCCTTCTGCCGCCACATGCTGGGCTCGCGCGAGGACGCCGAGGACGTCCTGCAGGAGGTCTTCGCCGCCTCCTTCAACGCGATCGTCGCCGACGACCGGCCGATCCACGTGCGCCCGTGGCTGTATCGCATCGCCCGCAACCGCTCGCTGAACCACCTGCGGCGCGTCCAGCCGATCGGCGTGGACTCGATGGACGTCCACATGTCCGACGCCGGCCAGACGACGGCCGACAAGGTTCACAAGCGCGAGGACTTCCGCCTGCTCGTCTGCGACGTGCAGGACCTGCCCGAGACGCAGAAGACCGCGCTGCTGCTGCGCGAGATCGATGCGCTCTCCTACGAGCAGATCGCCGAGGCGATGGAGACGACGATCCCGTCGGTCAAGTCGCTGCTCGTGCGCGCCCGCGTCTCGCTCGCCGAGGCCGCCGAGGCGCG
>NZ_JAKFEF010000046.1:0-15937 GCF_036675785.1 Aromatoleum sp. | reverse complement strand
GTGCTCGCGGGTCTGCGGCATCGGGCCGTCGGCGGCCGAGCACACCAGGATCGCGCCGTCCATCTGCGCCGCACCGGTGATCATGTTCTTCACGTAGTCGGCGTGCCCCGGGCAGTCGACGTGAGCGTAGTGACGGGCCGCCGTCTCGTACTCGACGTGCGCGGTGTTGATCGTGATGCCGCGCGCCTTTTCTTCCGGCGCCGCGTCGATCTGGTCGTAGGCTTTCGCCTCGCCGCCGAACTTCGACGACAGAATCGTCGTGATCGCCGCCGTCAGGGTCGTCTTGCCATGGTCAACGTGGCCGATCGTCCCAACGTTCACGTGCGGTTTCGTCCGCTCAAACTTGCCTTTCGCCATGTCGCCACCTCATATTCAGAATCAGAAAAACCGGACCGATGACAGATCGACCACCACACCAGACGAACCGGAAAGCTGTGGTGCCCATGACGTGGATTGAACACGTGGCCTCTCCCTTACCAAGGGAGTGCTCTACCACTGAGCTACATGGGCTCCGATAAACAACCAACCGCCGAACCTGGAGCGGGTGAAGGGAATCGAACCCTCGTCATAAGCTTGGAAGGCTTCTGCTCTACCATTGAGCTACACCCGCATACAACGCAGACGAACCGCTTTACACCCGATGCCAGCCATCAACTGAAACCCGGCAAAAACTTGGTGGAGGGGGAAGGATTCGAACCTTCGAAGGCAGTGCCGTCAGATTTACAGTCTGATCCCTTTGACCGCTCGGGAACCCCTCCAAGCGAAGCGCCGGACTATAGAGCCTGTCGAACCGGATGTCAAACTGTTTTCGCACGCTCCCCCGGGGAGCGGCTTCGCCCCCCTTCACCGCCGGCAGACCTGGGCGAGCGGCAAGGCGGTCGAATCTTTGACCGAGTGCAGAACGAACGACGATTTCACGTTTGCGACGCCTTCGAGCTTCAGCAGCCGGTCCATCAGGAAGCGCGAGAAATGCTCGAGATCCTCGGCGACGACGTGGACCAGGTAATCCATCTCGCCGGTCAGCGCGAAACAGGACAGCACTTCGGGTGCCGACTGCATTGCCGAATGGAAAGCCTGCATCTGAGTTTCCCGTCGTTTCTCGAGCGTGACGGTCACGAAGGCCTGCAGGCCGAGTCCGACGCGCCGCGGATCGAGGCGCGCGACGTAGCCGCGGATCACGCCCGCTTCCTCGAGCCCGCGCACGCGCCGCAGACATGGCGACGGCGACAGCGAGACGCGTTGCGCGAGCTCGGCGTTGGACAGGCGACCATCACGCTGCAGCAGGTCGAGGATCTGCAGGTCGACGCGGTCTATCGAATCGGTCATCAGTCACGGCTCCGGGACGGGGCGCCTATTTTCGCCGGACGTTCGCCCGCATTGGAAGAAACGACCGAACCGGCAATAATCCGGCACATCGCCCCGACCGACAGGAACACGCTGATGGACCATGCCGACGCTCACGCCCGCCCCCCGCTGCCGCCGACTTTCGCCGCCGAACTCGCTGCGCGTTTCGGGCCGCGATTTTCGACTGCAGAAGCGGTTCGCGCACACCACGGGCACGACGAATCGCACTTTCCCGACATCCTGCCCGACGCCGTCGTCTGGCCGCACGACACCGCCGAGGTCGTCGTGATCGTCGACGCTTGCCGCCGGCATCGTGTGCCGATCGTGCCCTTCGGCGCCGGCAGTTCGCTCGAAGGTCACATTCTTCCGCTGCATGGCGGGATCAGTGTCGATTTCTCGGAGATGAACAAGCTGGTCGCGGTCCACGGCGACGACATGGACGCGGTCGTGCAGCCGGGCCTGACACGCAAGCAGATCAACGCCGCGCTGCATGGCACCGGACTCTTCTTCCCGGTCGATCCCGGCGCGGACGCGAGCCTCGGGGGCATGGCCGCGACGCGCGCGTCGGGGACGAACGCGGTGCGCTACGGGACGATGCGCGACAACGTGCTCGCCTTGGAAGTCGTCCTCGCGGACGGACGCGTGATCCGCACCGGCGGGCGCGCGCGGAAGTCGTCCGCCGGCTACGACCTCACCCGGTTGATGATCGGCTCCGAAGGCACGCTCGGCCTGATCACCGAACTCACCGTCCGCCTCCACCCGCTCCCCGAGGCGGTGTCGGCGGCGGTGTGCGCGTTCCCCGACGTCGTCAGCGCGGTGCGCTGCGTGATCCAGACGATCCAGCTCGGCATCCCGGTCGCGCGCATCGAACTGCTCGACGAACTCGCGGTCCGCGCGATCAACCGCTACAGCAGGACGTCGCTGCGCGAATCGCCGACGCTGTTCTTCGAGTTCCACGGGTCCGACGCGGGCGTCCAGGAGCAGGCGCAGACGGTGCAGGAGCTCGCGCGCGACAACGGCGGACAGGATTTCGAATGGGCGACCCGCCCCGAGGACCGCAGCCGCCTGTGGGCCGCGCGCCACGACGCCTATTTCTCGTGCATCAACCTGCGTCCCGGCTGCCGCGGCATCACGACCGACGTCTGCGTGCCGATCTCGCAACTCGCCGACTGCATCGCCGGCGCGCGCGAGGACATCGACGCGAGCGGGCTCATCGCGCCGATCGTCGGTCACGTCGGCGACGGCAATTTCCACACCGTGGTCCTCGTGGACCCGGAAGACGCGACCGAGATCGCGCGCGCGGAAGCGCTCAACCGCAAGATCGTCGAGCGCGCGCTGGCGATGGGCGGCACCTGCACCGGCGAGCACGGCATCGGCTTCGGCAAGCAGGATTTCCTCGTCGCCGAACACGGGCGCGATGCGGTCGACGCGATGCGCATCGTGAAGCGCGCGCTCGACCCCGAGAACCTGCTGAATCCCGGCAAGGTCGTCGCGGGCGCATGAATATCCGGCGCGCCGCCACACAACCGATCGATTCGTGCCCCCTGCCCTGAAAGCGCTGCTTGCCCAGTCGGGAGGCGCCGTCGTCGCGGTCGCGCTCGCGCGCGGCGGATTGCTGCCGCCCGGCACCTGGGCGGTCGTCGGAACGCAGCCCGTTGGCGCCACCGTCGTCGCGGCCGCGCTTCGCAGCGCCCGCTGGTGGCTGCCGATCCATCTCGCCTTCGCGCCGTTGCTGGTCCTCGCCGGCAAGCTCGGCGTCGCGCCCGGCTGGTATCTCGTCGGCTTCACGGTGCTGCTCGCCGTCTACTGGAGCAGCTTCCGGACGCAGGTACCGCTGTACCTGTCGAGCCGCTAGACGGGGCGCGCCGTCGCGGCACTCCTGCCAAGAGGCCGGCCGTTTCGCATGCTCGACGTCGGCAGCGGGACCGGCGCGGTGCTTCGGCATCTCGCGAAGCGCCGGCCCGAGTGTGTTTTCGACGGCATCGAAGTGGCGCCGGCGCCGTGGCTGCTCAGCACCCTGCTCGCCCGCGCACAGGCCAACGTACGATTCCGGCGCGCGGATTTTTTTGTGCAGTCGTGGCGCGGTCATGACGTTGTCTACGCTTTCCTGTCGCCCGTGCCGATGGCCCGCGTGTGGGAGAAGGCGCAGCGCGAACTGCCGGCCGGCGCGACCGTGATCAGCAACGCCTTTCCGGTGCCGGGCGCAGCCCCCGAACGGACGGTCGAAGTCGACGACGCGCGCGGGACGATCCTTTACGTCTATCGCGTCGCGGGAGCCGGTTCGACAACGAAATAGCGGCCGATTCCGCGCGCTTTTTCGCCGCTTGCGGGACGGGAGCGACCTCGATAATGACGATGTGCGGCGAAAGGCCGCGATCGAGGAACACCGCATGGCTGAAATCATCTGCGTCATCGGCAACAAGGGGGGAACCGGCAAGACCACCCTTTCGCACATGCTCGCCCAGGGCCTCGGGCTGCTCGGGCATCGCTCGGCGTGCGTGCTGACCGACACGACCCGCGAACCGCTGAGCCCCGACGGGCGCCGCTACATCACCGCCGACGCGCGCACTCGCGACGCGCTGACGAAAGTCGTCGACAAGCTGCGCACGCTCCCCGACTGGATCGGCGTCATCGACGGCAGCGGCAACCGCACCGAGATGGATCGCAAGCTGTACGCGATGTCGGACCTCGTGCTGATGCCGTTCCGCGAGTCGCACGAGGACATCCGGACCGTCCTGCGCGACCTCGACATGTTCCAGCGCGGCTACGCGGTCCCGACGCAGTGGCCGACGAACGCCTGGCAGCGGGAGGCTGCCGACCGGGCGGTCGCGCAGCTGATGGGTGTTCACCGCGAGCGCATCCTCCATCCGGTCGCCGCGCTGTCTGCGTCCAAGCTGCTGCTACAGAAGAAGATGCCGGAGCAGCTGCCGACCCCGGTCGCGAACGCGTGCCGCGCGCTTGCGCGCCAAGTGCTCCAGGTCATGGAAATCGGTGAGCCGGACGAAGTGATCGACGCTTGCGACGAGGACGATCACGTTGGAGGGCGGTTGTCCGCCGCCGACATGCCGATGCGCTCGAGTTTTGCCCGCGGCTGACACTGGCGGCCTGGTCGCGAACGGTGCCTCCAATGGCACGGCACTGCCGCGTGTTCCACTGGAAGGATGCGACGTGCGAGGGGCGCGCCGGCTCCGCCCGGACCGCCCGCGCGAATCGTAAGGATCGGACGCGCTACAGGCGCGGGCCGTGCCGTGCGATGACGATCAGGGCCTGCGCGCGGCTCGTCACGTTCAGCGCGCGAAAAATCGCCGACATATGCACTTTGACCGTCCCTTCGGACAGCCCGAGAAGGTCCGCGATTTCGCGGTTCGTCTTGCCCTGCGCGAGCAGCTCCATGACCCGCGTCTGACCGGCGGTCAGCCCGAATCGCTCGCTGACCGGTGCGCCCGAGCGCTTCGCGGCGCTCTCGGGCTCCATGTCGGGCGCGTAAATCCCGCCGTCGAGCACACAGCGCACGGCGCTGCGGAGCACTTCACCCGAACTCGACTTCGACACGAAGCCCGACGCGCCGCCCTTCATCGCACGCCGAATCGTCGCCGAGTCGTCGAGGGCCGAGACGACGATCGCGGGCACATCGGGGAACCGGCGCGCGAGCACCGCGAGCAACGAAAAGCCGTTCAGGTCCGGCAGCATCAGGTCGATCACCGCAAGGTCCCAGTCCGCGCTCTCCTCGAGTTTCTTCAGCGCTTCCTCCGACCCCTTGGCTTCGACGCATTCGACCCCGTCCTCGAGGCGTGCGAGGGTCTGGGCCATCGCTTCGCGCACGAGCGCGTGGTCTTCGACGATCAATATTCTGGTCACGGCTTGCTCCCGGGGCACAAACGCGTGGAGCATATCACGCACCCCCGCGAATTCCGTTCGCATCGACCGCCCGGGGTGGCCGAAAATCCCCCGCCGCACACGAGTGACGAAGGAACCGTTACAGGGGGAAGCGCTTCACCCTCGCGGGTTCCCGCCAAGACCGCCGCTGCGTGGCCCATTCGGAAACTGCGGATAGCGGGCTGCGTGAAGCGCCGGTTCAATGGCGGGTCGATTTTCGGCTCGGCCACGTGAGCGGCTGTCGCCCGGCTACCATCTTCGGCCCGACCGAATAGAATGCCGTCACCCGCCGAATGGAACCTCGGCGGGCGACTCAGTCCGCATCCGGCCTTGCCCAGACATGAACGTTCCCCGCGAAACCCTCCGTGCTGTCCGCTCCTCGCCCCGTCGGGCGAGTGGAGCGCGCCGGCGCCTCGGTGCGCGCAACGAGCCGGACGTCGCGCCGACGAACCGTCGCCGGGAGCCGAAACGCGTGACAGGGCTGGCGCCATCTCCCGTCGTCGAACCGATGCCGACGCGGTGCGCCGGCGCATGAGCGCGACGCTACGCGGACTGCCCGCCGCACTGCTGCTCCTGCTCGTCCTCGCTACCGCGTTGTTCACCGGCGATGCGGCGGCCGCGCGCGTGCTGCTCGTCACGAGCGAGCGCAGCGGCGCCCACGAAGAGACGTTGGCCGCGATCCGCACGGCGCTCGTACCGGGCATCGCGACGTCCGACATCGGCATCCTCGAGCCTTCGCAGGTCGAGAACGGCACGCTCGCAGGCAGCCGCATCATCGTCACGATCGGCACCGAGGCCGCCCAGGCCGTCACGAGCCAGTCGCCGCGCCAGCCGGTGCTGCATACGCTGCTGCCGCGCGACGCGTACGAGCGCCTCCCGGCGACGACCGGAACCGGCCGCAGTTCGGCGATCTTCCTCGACCAGCCGGTCCAGCGGCAGATCGCGCTGATCACCGAGGCGCTGCCCGATTGGCGCCGGCTCGCGTTGCTCGCCGGTCCGCGCAGCCTGCCGCTGGCGACCCAGCTCGCCGCGGCCGCGCAGGAACAGCAGTTGAGCGTCAACATCGAAAACATTTCGAGCGAGCGGGACATCTATCCCGCGCTGCAGCGCCTGCTCGCCGACCGCGCCGTGCTGCTGGCGCTGCCCGACAGCACGGTTTTCAACAGCTACACGATCCAGAACGTGCTGCTGACGAGCTATCGCCACCGCTCGCCGCTGATCGGGTTTTCGCCGGCTTATGTACGCGCCGGCGCGCTGCTCGGACTGTATTCGACTCCGGCGCAGATCGGCGACCAGGCGGCGGAGGCGATCCGCACGGTGCTCGCCGGCGGAGGCCTGCCGCCGCCGCAGGCCTCACGCCGGTTCGAAATCGGCATCAACCAGAACGTCGCCAACTCGCTCGGCATCCGCCTCGAACCCGCGGCCGAGATCGCCGCGCGGATCAGCCGGCGCGAGACGAAGCCATGATCTCGAACTGGGGCGTGCGCTCGCGCGTGATGCTGGTCGCGGTCCTGCCGACGCTCGTGCTCGCGGTCGTCCTGACGGCGTTCTATACCGGCTCGCGCGTCGCCGACCAGGAAGAAGCACACCTCGCGCGCGGCCAGGCCTTCGCCCGGCAACTCGCCGTCGCGAGCGAGTACGCGGTGTTCTCCGGAAACCGGGATTCGCTGCACCGCCTCGCGAGCGCGATGGTCACCGAAAACGACGTCGTCGGGGTGATGATCCTCGACAGCAACGGGCAGCCCCTGGCCTACAGCGGTCATCCCGACGCCGGGCTCGCGCTGCCCGCGGGCGTGCGCGCCTCGGCGGCGGATCTCGTCAACGCCCGCGCCACGCTGCGGGTCGTCGAGCCGGTGCTGCCCAGCAGGCTCGAACTCGACGACGGCTTCACACCCGCTTCGGTCGGTGCGGAACCATCCGCCGCGCAGCCTCGCGCGCTCGGGACGGTGATCGTCGACTTCTCGCGCTCCGAACTCACCGCACGCCAGAACCGCCTGCTGCTGACCGGCAGCGGCGCGATCATCATCGTGCTGATCGGCGGCCTCGCGCTCGCCAACTACATGAGCCGCGGCGTCAGCGGCCCAATCCGCCTCGTCGCGTCCGCGGTCGACCGGATCGGGCGCGGCGATTTCTTCATCCGCCTGCCCGAGATCGGCGGCGGCACCTTACGGACGCTCGCTATAGGCGTGAACCAGATGGCGGAGAAGCTGGCGAGCGCGCACGACGACCTGAGCCGCCAGATCGCCGAGGCAACCGCGGAACTACGCGCGCGCAAGGAAGAGGCGGAGCAGGCGACGCTGTCGAAATCGCGCTTCCTCGCCGCGGCGAGCCACGACCTGCGCCAGCCGATGCACGCGCTCGGCCTCTTCATCGCCGAGCTGTCGCAGCAGCCGCACGCGCCCGAGTCGCGGCGCCTCGTCGAGCGTATCGCGGCCTCGGCCGAAGCGATGGAGAACCTGCTCGACAGCCTCCTCGACATTTCGAAACTCGACGCCGGGGTGCTCGAACCGAACGTCTGCCCGTTCGCGCTGCAGCCGCTGCTCGAACGCATCGCCCTCGAACAGCGGCCGCGCGCGGTCATGCACGAGTTGCTGCTGAAAGTCCGTCCGACCATGCACTGGATCGAAAGCGATCCGGTGCTGTTCGAACGGATTCTCAGCAACCTCGTCAGCAACGCGGTCCGCTACACGCGCAACGGGCGCGTGCTCGTCGCGTGCCGTCGGCGCGGCGATCGGCTGCGCATCGAGGTGCGCGACAACGGCGTCGGCATCGCCGCCGACGCCCAGGCGATCATCTTTCAGGAGTTCGTGCAGTTGGACAACCCGGCGCGTTCGCGCGACAAGGGGCTCGGCCTCGGGCTCGCGATCGTCCGCCGGCTCACCGACCTGCTCGGGCACCGGCTGTCCGTCCGGTCGCAACCGCGAAAGGGTTCGGTGTTCGCGATCGAGGTGCCGATCGCCGCGCCGGTCGAGTACCGTGGCGGCAACGATTCGCGCCGCTCTCCCGGCAATCTCGCGGGTTTCCACGTCGCATTGATCGACGACGACCCGCTCGCGCAGGCAGGCATGACGAGCCTGCTCGAATCCTGGGGTTGCCGCGTCACGGCCGCGGACGACGTGACGGGGATCGTCGAACTGCTCGAAAGCGGCGCGCAGCCCGGTCCGCAACTCATCATCAGCGACTATCGGCTCGAAGGCAGCGCGGGCGGCATCGACGTGATCCGCAGGCTGCGCGAACGCTTCGGCGTCGACCTGCCCGCGGTGCTGATCAGCGGCGACACCGGGCCCGACACCCTCGGCCTCGCGCAGCGCGAGGGCCTGCCGCTACTGCACAAGCCGGTGCGGCCGGCGCGCCTGCGCGCGCTGCTGAACCGGCTGCCGGGCAAGGACTGATCCCCTGGCTGCCCCGGGCGAACGTGGCATGACTGCGCTCGACCGCGTGGGGTAAGATCGCCGCCTGTCCACTTAGCGCCGGGAGCACTTCATGTCGAAAGAGACGCCAGCCGCCGACCCGCTCGAGTTCGTGCGCGGCATGTGGAACAACATGGGTTTTTCGCTGCCCGGGATGGTGACGCCGACCCTCGACGTCAACGAGCTCGACAAGCGGATCGCCGACCTGAAGGCGGTCGAGAACTGGCTCAAGATGAACCTGAACATGCTGCAGATGACGACGCAGGGGCTCGAGATGCAGCGCGTCGCGCTCGCCGCCGTGCAGGCGATGAGCCAGCATGCGCGCGAGTCGGGCTCGGCCGACGCGCAAGTAGACACCAACCTCTTCGCCGCTGCCGCGATGTGGCCGTGGAACCTGATGACGACACCGCACGGCACGGAGGCGCCGCCGGCGAAACCGGAAACCAGGGCGGAAGCAAAGCCGGCACGCCCCGCGAGCAAGCCGGCCACTGAGAAGAAATGACCGCGGTGGCGGTCCGCTAGAGCAACTGCAGCCAGAACGTCAGCGACAGCACGGCAAGCAAGGTCGTCGCCGAAATCAGCCACGCGACACCGGGGCCGTCGCCCCCCATGCGCATTGCGAGGATGTACGCGGAGCTCGCCGACGGGAGCGCCGCGAACAACACGATCGTGTCGAACGCGATGCCGTCGAGGCCGAGCGCGCGGCCGATGATCCACGCGATCGCCGGCAGCAGCAGCAGCTTCACCGAGACGAACCAGGCCGACCCCGCCCACCGTCCGCCGACCTTGCCCCAGCGCAGCGCCGCGCCGACCGCGAGTAGCCCGAGCGCGACCGCCGCGTCGCCGAGCCGCTTGAGGAAGAACTGCACCGGCGCCGCGAGGTCGAGCCCCGAGACATTGAACGCCATTCCGGCGATCGTCGCGATGACGAGCGGGTTGCGCACGAGCTCGCGCACGATGCCGCCCTGGCCGTGCCGCGCCATCATCCCCACGGCCATGATGTTCGCAAACGGCACCATCGCGCCGCACAGCCCGCCCATCAGCGCGACGCCCGCCGGCCCATGCAGCTTGCCGGCGATGGCGATGCCGATATAGGTGTTGAAGCGATAGGCGCATTGCAGGCGCGATGCGAACGCCATCGCATCGAGCCCCGCCAGCGGCCGGCAGAGCCACCCGAGGGCGAAGCCGGACGCCATCACGCCCAGACCGGCGACGAACAGCGGCAGCGCCCCGCCCGCATCGACTTCGGCCGTCGCCATCGCGTTGAACAGCAGCGCGGGGAACAGGATGAAGTAAACGAGCTTCTCGACGCCGGTCCAGAACGCGGCGTCAGTAACGAGTTGCCGGCGCAGCCCCGCGCCGAGGACGATCAGCGAAAAATCGGGAAGAAGGAGGAGCAGGCTTTGCATCGCCGGAGCTTAGCCGATCGTCCGGTCACGCCGCGATTCGGAGTACTGCGGATCGACAGGACGCGGCGGCGGGCCGACCGTCAGAGGACGCCCGCCCCGCGCAGCCGCGCGATTTCCGCCGCGTCGAGCCCGAGGCCGGCGAGGATCGCGTCGCTGTCGGCGCCCGCGTCCGGCGCCGGCGCGACGTCGCCGAGTTCGAAGTCCGACAGGTGCACCGGGGGCGCGAACTGCCGCACGCCGTCGACCTCGACCACCATCCCGCGCGCCGCGATCTGCGCGTCGTCGAGACTTTCCTCGAGACGCAGCACCGGCGTCACGCAGCAATCGACCCGGTCGAAAATCGCGACCCATTCGGCCTGCGTGCGGCGGCCGAAGATCGCCGCGACGTCGGCGCGCGCGCGCTCCCCGTCGGCGCCGGTCGCGAGATGCGCGGGCTTCAGGTCCGGCCGCTCGAGCGTGTCGCACATCAGGCGCCAGAATTTCTCCTCGAGCGCGCCGACCGCCATGTAACGGCCGTCCGCGGTTTCATACACGCCGTAGCACGGCACGCCGCCGCTCAACAGGTCTTCGCCGCGCGGGCGCACCTGCCCGTGCGCGAGCACTTCGGCGAACGGGAAGATCGCGTGGGCGAGCGCGGCGTCGGTCATTGCGACGTCGACGTGGCGGCCGTTCCCGGTCGCCTTCGCGTCGATGACAGCGACGAGCAGGCCGAGCAGCGCCGACAGGCTGCCGCCGAGGAGGTCGCCGATCTGCAAATTCGGGATCGCCGGCGCACCGCCCGCGACCCCGACCTGGTCGAGGACGCCGGCATAGCCGATGTAGTTGATGTCGTGCCCGGCGCGCTGCGCGTACGGTCCGGTCTGGCCATAACCGGAAATGCTGCACAGGACGATCCTCGCGTTCGTCGCCCGCAGCACGTCGTAGCCGATGCCGAGCTTGTCCATCACCCCGGGACGAAATCCCTCGACGACGACGTCGGCCGTCTCGACGAGCCGCAGGAAGAGGTCGCGGCCGGCGTCCTGCTTGAGATCCAGGCGCAGGCTCTGCTTGCCGCGGTTGACGGTCTGGTAGAAGAAACTCGTGTCGCCGTTCATCGCGCCCATCGTGCGCGCGTAGTCGCCCGCGCCGGGGTCCTCGACCTTGATGACTTCCGCGCCGTAGTCAGCGAGATGCTGCGTCGCGAGCGGGCCGGGCAGCAAACGCGTGAGGTCGAGGACGCGCAGGCCGTGCAGGGGTTTCTGTCTCATGCTCTCGGGTTGTCAGTGTCGGGGGCGACATTCTAGGCGACCGGTCCGCTCCGGCGCGCCGCCGTCACTCGTACTTGCGCACGTCGTCGATGACCTTGCCGTCGTTGGCGAGCGTTCCCGGCGCGCAGAGGATCACGTCGCCGCGCAGCTTCGTCAGTTCGCGCACGCTCGACGCGACCGCCGCGTCAAGCCCGCTTCCGCCCTCGCCCACTTCGCAGTGCAGCGTCATGCGATCGACGAGATCCGGGTTGTCGACGACCAGGCGTGCGCGCTTCACCTCCGGGTGCCGCCGCACCACCTCCGCGATCTGCCCCGGATGCACGAACATGCCCTTGACCTTGGTCGTCTGGTCCGCGCGTCCCATCCAGCCGCGGATGCGTGCATTCGTCCGGCCGCAAGGCGACCTGCCCGGCATCACGGCCGAGAGGTCGCCGGTGCCGAATCGGATCAGCGGGTAGTCCGGGTTGAACGTCGTGACGACGACTTCGCCGACTTCGCCGTCGGCGACCGGGTCGCCGGTGCCGGGGCGGACGATTTCGACGATGACGTCCTCTTCGATGACCAGGCCGTCGCGCGCCGGCGTCTCGTACGCGATCAGCCCAATGTCGGCCGTCGCATACGCTTGGAACGCGTCGATGCCGCCCGCGGCGAACGCGTCGCGCAGGCTCGGCGGGAAGGCTTCGCCGGAGACGAAGGCTTTCGTGAAGCTCGTCGCGACGCCGGCCTCCCCGGCCTTGTCGAGCAGGATGCGCAGGAAGGACGGGGTGCCGACGTACGCGTTCGGCCGCAAGTCCGCGATTGCCGCGAGCTGCTGCTCGGTCTGCCCGACCCCGGCGGGAAACACGGTGCAGCCGAGCGCATGCGCCGCCGTCTCCATCATCGATCCGGCGGGCGTCATATGGTACGAGAACGTGTTATGGACGAGGTCGCCTTCGCGGAAACCCGCCGCGTAGAGCGCGCGTGCGAGACGGTAGTAGTCCGGCCGCGCCCCTTCCGGCTCGTACAGCGGCCCGGGCGACGCGAACACGCGGCGAACGCCCGCGCCCCAGCGCACCGCGGCGAAACCGCCGAACGGCCGCGCGGCCTTCTGGCGCTCGAGGAGCTCCGACTTGCGGGTCACCGGGAGCCGCGCGAGCGCCTCGCGGCTCGCCACGGCCGCCGGATCGACGTCCTCTAAGAGCTTCGTGAACCCCGGCGCGTTCGCCTTTGCATGGGCGATCAGGGCCGGCAGGCGCGCGACGAGTTCGCGTTCGCGCTCGGCCGGATCACGGGTTTCTCGGGCGTCGTAGTAGTCCATTTCAAAATCCTTGATCCTTGCGGATGGCAATCGGGAACGGGGTTCCCTGACGACCGCGGCCGGTTCGGGCCGTGACGTCGGCGTTCGTCGCGTTACCGGCCCGCGCCGAACGCCCGCAGGTCGGACCGAGCGCAGCGATGGCCGACGTTCGGACGCCGCCGGCCCCGGGTACGAACCGGAAACGCCGCTTCGGCCATCGCTTCGCTCACGCCGACCTACACCGGCTGGAATTTCGCACCCCCAAGCGAAGGCAGGGTGATGGCGGGAAAGCGCGGTGCGAGGCAAGGCGCGAGGGCGCGCCGCGTGCTGCTGCACGCAAGCGCCCGAGCAACGCCGCATCGCGCCGCGATCTCCCGCCGTCAGGAGAGCCAGCGCTTGCGGCGGCGGTAATGCTTGACGTCGCGGAAGCTCTTCCTGCCCTCGCCCGACAAGCCGAGGTAGAACTCCTTGACGTCCTCGTTCGCGGCGAGCCCTTTCGCTTCGCCTTCCATCACGATGCGGCCGTTTTCCATGATGTAGCCGTAGTCGGCGTAGCGCAGCGCGACCATCGTGTTCTGCTCGGCGAGCAGGAAGCTGACCGCTTCCTTCGCGTTGAGGTCCTTCACGATCTCGAAGATCTCCTCGACGATCTGCGGCGCGAGGCCCATCGACGGTTCGTCGAGCAGGATCATCTCCGGCTTGGCCATCAGCGCGCGGCCGATCGCGCACATCTGCTGCTCGCCGCCCGACGTGTAGCCCGCCTGCGACGTGCGGCGCGTCTTCAGCCGCGGGAAGTAGTGGTAGACCTTCTCGAGGTTGTCCTTCAGCTCGCCGCGCGAGATCGAGCGCGTGTAGGCGCCGGTCAGCAGGTTTTCCTCGATCGTCAGGTGGCCGAAGCAATGGCGGCCTTCCATGACCTGGATCACGCCGCGTTTGACGAGGTCGTTCGGCGTCATCTGGTCGACGCGCGCGCCCTTGAACTCGATGCTGCCTTTCGTGACGTCGCCGCGCTCGGCGCGCAGCAGGTTCGAGATCGACTTCAGCGTCGTCGACTTGCCGGCGCCGTTCGCGCCGAGCAGTGCGACGATGCTCCCCTTCGCCACGTCGAGCGACACGCCCTTGAGCACGAGGATCACGTGGTCGTAGATGACCTCGACGTTGTTGATGCTGAGGTAGGGCTGAGCCGCCGGCGCGGCGGCAGTGTTCGTGGCTGTATGCATTGTCCGTCTTCGCCTTCCTGTCTCCGTCCCGACTCCCGGGGGAGCCTCGCGGGGCCGCGCGGACGCGGCCCCTGTCGCGACTTACATCTCCTTCGCGCAGTCACGCGGCGTGATGCCCTTCTCCTTCGCGTACGCGGCGGCCGACTCCTCGATCATCGGGCGCACCACCGTCTGGTCGCCGCTGATCCAGTCGGTGACAACCTTCCACTTCGTGCCGTCCCACTGCTGGAACTTCACCTTGCCGGCGCCTTCGTGGTCGGCGCAGGTGATCTTCAGGTCGGGCATGAAGCCGGCCGCGCCGAGTTGCGAGAGGCGCGCGTTGTCGATGTTCAGGTTCTCGAAGCCCCAGCGCATCTGCTCGCCGGTCATCGGCTTGCCCTTGCCGAACTTCTCCTGTGCCTTGCGGATCGCTTCGACGGTGATGATTCCGTGCACGACGCCGCGGTTGTACAGCACCGAGCCGACGCGGTCCTTCTCGGCCATGTTGCCGGCGCCCTTCGCATAGACGTGCTTCTGGATGTCCTGGACGATCGGGTAGTTCGTACCGGCGACGTTGAAGCCCGCCGCGGTGTAGCCCTTCGCCGCGTCGCCCGCCGGAATCGTGTCCTCCTCCGAACCCGACCACCACACGCCGACGATCTTGTCGCGCGAATAGCCGGTCTTCTGCGCGGTGCGCAGCGCGGTCGCATTCATCACGCCCCAGCCCCACAGGATCACGTAGTCGGGTTTCATCTGGCGGATCTGCAGCCACTGGGCCTGCTGCTCGTTGCCGGGGTTCGCGACGGCGATCTTCTCGACGGTGAAGCCGTGCTTCGCCGCGAGCTTGTCAAGGATCGCGTGCGATTCCTTGCCGTAGGCCGAGTCGTGATACAGCAGGCCGATCTTCTTGCCCTTGAGCTTGTCCATCCCGCCTTCTTTCTGGCCGAGATAGTTGACGATCGCGGAGGCCTGCGTCCAGTACGTCGAGATCATCGGGAAGACCCACGGGAAGACGCGGCCGTCGGCGGCGTCGGTGCGGCCGTAGCCGATCGTCACCATCGGGATCTTGTCCTGCGCGACCTTCTCGAGCACCGAGTACGTGATGCCGGTCGACAGCGGCTGGAAGGTCGTGTTGCCGGTCGAACCCTTGCTCTTCAACCGCTCGTAGCATTCGACGCCGCGCGCGTTGTTGTATTCGGTCTCGCACTCCTCCCACGTCAGCTTGACGCCGTTCACGCCACCGTCGCGTGCGTTGATCATCGACATGTAGTCGATCCAGCCGCCATACAGCGACGCGCCGTTCGAGCCGAACGGGCCGACGCGGTAGCTCGGCAGGCCGATGAACTGTTCCTGCGCGAGCGCATAGCCGCTCGCGAGCAAGCCGGCGATCGTCGTGCCGATGAGTGCGGTCCGCTTCAGTTTCATGTTGCCTCCTCTTTTATTTAATGGTGCTGCGTTCTACCAGCGCGTCCGGCACGCGACGGCCGGACGCCCCGGGATTCGATGCTCAGTGCGGGAACGGCCACAGCCGCAGCTTCTCCTTGCCGATCTGCCACAAGCGCGCGAGGCCGTGCGGCTCGACGATCAGGAAGAAGATGATCAGCCCGCCGAAGATGATGAGTTCCAGGTTCGACGCGAGGCCCGCCGGCATCGACCCGGCGAACAGGGTGTGCATCGTCACGTTGAGGAAGATCGGCAGCAGCACGATGAACGCCGCGCCGAGGAAGGAGCCCATGATCGAGCCGACGCCGCCGATGATGATCATGAAGAGGATGCGGAACGACAGGTCGAGGTTGAAGCCTTCGGGCTCGACGGTGCCGAGATAGGTGTAGGCGTACAGCGCGCCGGCGACGCCGCAGTAGAACGACGACACCGCGAACGCCGACAGCTTCGCCCGCATCGGGCGGATGCCGATGACTTCGGCGGCGACGTCCATGTCGCGCACCGCCATCCACTTGCGGCCGGTCGTGCTGCGTACGAGGTTCTTCGCGACGAGCGCGAGCACCGCGACGATCGACAGCGTCAGCAGGTACTTCGACACCGGCGTGTCGAACACGAAGCCGAGGATCTCGACCTGCTGCGCGGTGATGACGCCCGACGACGAGTGGTTCGAGAACCACGGGAACTTCACGAGCGCCCAGACGATGAAGAACTGCGCCGCGAGCGTCGCGACCGC